>JAITSD010000061.1 GCA_031288055.1 Candidatus Opitulatrix roisinitermitis
TGGCTTGGCCACTAGCTATTATTTTAGCTTTATCTTTAAACGAGTTTAAATAATAATCAATTTCAGTTTGAGACATAGTCGGCGAAGCTGCAAAACGATACAAAAAAGTTGCCATTTGCACTCGTGTGACTTTGCCTTCCGGATAATAAACCGTGTCACCCAATTTAGTGCAGGTTTTGACTGGTTTGTCTTTGCCTATACAAGTATATCCCGCTGTTATACCTTGGGTTGACAGCCAATCAATATCGCTTTTATGAACCGATTTAGCGATATCCTTAAAAGCTGTGGGCGTGCCTTGGATATTTGGATTACCAGCTAATTTATGGAAAAAGGTAGCCATTTGTCCGCGAGTGGTTGGTGTAGCAGGATGAAAACCGCCGTCTTGATAACCAGAAGTTATGCCATAAGATACAGCCCATTGGATAGCTGCTTGAAAATTATCTGTCAAACTAGCTATATCATTGAAATTAATTACTTGACCTAAATAATTGAGACTAATTTCCATGGAATTATCAGAACTAGCTGGCAAACTAGTACTCAAAGATGTCACAGTATAAAGCCTAGCCGAGTAAAGACCAGTTGGTAAATTAGTTAATTCAAAATTATTAACCGACGCAGCCAAATTATCTTGGGTTAAACTAATGCCTTGTAAATTATTAACTAATTCTAGGCGATAATTATAGGCTGAACTTGGCGGTGTAGCTGGAGGTTGCCAAACAATATTTAACGAATTATAAGCTTCGCCTCTAGATACAGTCACGCTTTGTGGGGGTGCAGGCATATCAGCTGCATAAACCCTGCCCAGCAAATTTGAAATTAATATACTAAACATAGTTATTAAAAACACGGCTATTAAAAACACAACTGCTAAACCTGCTGCTAACAAAGTAGGCTTATATTTAAATAAAACCCGCTTAGGCAAATTGTCTCCGTAACATATGCTGTTTTTATAGCCTACACTGGTTTTATAACTAATGAAATTGTTTTTCACCATATTTACCTACTTTCGCTATTTTTCTGTAATTTACTTATCTTTAATCAGTAAATAATTAGAATTAGTTATACCAAAAATATACAGTAAAATAAAATAAAATAACTCGCCACCCAACATTATAACTAAAATGATATAATTAGCTTATAAACTAAAACTGACGTAAGGTTATAATTCTATAACCTTTAGCGGAAGACAGTTTTGTAGCATTAAATATTTGCTGAATTTGATTAAATTGCTTTAAAAAAGAATCAGCTCCTAAATTTTTATGTATAACATATATAATTTGACCATCGGATTTAATATATTCTAAAGCTTTTTGAGTAAATTGATAAAAAACTTTTTTACCTGATTTAATTGGCGGATTAGCTATAATGATATCAAAAGTCATAAGACTTTTCAATTCATAACAATTAAAATATTTAGATAAATTATCTCTAGCTAATTGTAAAGCTCTTTGATTTATATCTGTATAAAAAAACTTGCCATCAATACAAAATCTACTTAAAACCTGAGATATAGCTCCCCAGCCACAGCCAAAATCAAAAATTGTTTTACCAGCCAAATTACAATGTTTTATAATGTAGTCTAATAAAACCCTAGTACCTAAATCAAGCCGTTTATAAGAAAAAACCCCATTAGCCGTTTTAGCTACAAATTTTTGTTTTTTGACTGTATAAATAATTTCAAATTGTTTAAAACTAGTAGTTGGTAATGGAGAAAAGTAATGATTATTAGCTTCCACTAGTCTACTATTCATTAATTTTATATATAGATAATAAATATAAAATTAATCCTGTTAACAAAACTAAAACAAAAATTTGTGGAAAATCAATATACCTTTTAGACTGGTCAGTGACTGTAATATTAGTATTAGCATTAATGTCACTAATAATAGAAGTAATTATTTTAGGATCCGTTGAATCATAATAATTACCTCCATATCTATTAGTTAAAAACCGCATATTGTCAGAGTTGTCAACGTTTACCGAATCATCAGATGGTAAATAAATTGATTGTAATTTAATATTATTCTGCTTAACTAAAATCATAGCTTGTTCCAATGTATAAATTGGATTACCAGCTAAAGCATTATCAGTTGCAAAAATAATAGTTTTTTCACGCGAAACCCCTTGTATATAATTATTATCACCCGTATCACCAAATGCTAAAACACACGAAGCTAGGCCATCACCAATTAAAGAATTTGCCGCTGAATTAGTTGATGTACCCTTTATAAACAAAGCTAAAGTTTGTAAATCCGTTTCAGATAAAGAGTTCAAAGATAAACGATCATTAATATTTTTAAAAGCGTTATAAGCTTCATCTAATCGCGATTTAGCTAATTTATAATCTACAGTTAAGGGAAAAACTTGTCTAGCTGTGGAATTGAAAATGGTTAAACCAATTCTTTGTCCAGAAAAATCACCAATGGAGTTACGATAAAACTCCACAATTTTTTTATCATAAACTAAAGCTGACCCAGAAACATCTAAGCATAATTCAATATCACTATTTGAATGATTTTGAACATTTTTTAATAAACTTGCTGGTCTGCCAACTAGACATATTGTGCTAATAACAATTAAAACCATACCGACTGTAGCTAAAATCCTAAAATGCTTATAACTTTGATATAAATGAAAAATATAATCTTTACCAAAGGCTTTTTCACTAATTGTAAATACACGATTTGAATATTTATTAACCCTAAAAATTACTAAAATTGTAATAATCACTAGTCCCAAAAATATTAAAACAGCTGCACCAGAGTTCAAAAATAGCATTATTTCCACTTATTAACTAATTGCCTAGCACAAATAATAGCTGAACTTGGTGAAAACTCCTGTCTAGAAAAGCCGAACTCAGAACCATATAATTTAACAAATATATCACGAAAACTCACCCAACCATCATTTTTAATAGATTCAGCTTTTATATCTCTTAAAGTCAAATTATCATTATTAAGTTGAGCTTTCTTTGCAGCGTATTCTCGCAAAATAGTTGATAATTTAGAAAAACAGTAATCATCATCTATTAAATTCGCCTTATATTCTTTAGCCAAAGCATTAAGTTTTTTATTATATATTTCCTTTATTCTCATTTTAGCTGTAGCTTGTAAATATTTATTAGCTATATTTCTAAAAAAAATATTTGGTTTAAATTTAAATAACAAAATTACTGTTAAAAAAAGTCCTAACGATAAAATCAATAAAGAAAATCCCAAAAATTCATAATCTTGGGAAAAAGCTACTGGATTAAACATTTTATAAACTCTAATTACGACCTATTTTGTTAATTTACGACGAGCTATATAACTAATAAATTCCTTTAAAAAGCTAGCTATACTATCGGCTTGAATATAATGAATGCCAATTGATTTTAAATAATTATTTAACTCCGAACTTTTGTCAAAAACAAAATTATTATATTTCCTATAAGCTGATTTAGATTTTAAAAAAGCTGGAATTCTACGATAATTAACAATGTCATATTCAGGTATTTTAATAGTCTTACTATAAGGATTTTTAGAAACTAACCCTATAATTAAAGTATCGTACCTAATAGCAATTTTGGCTAAAAGAGCCTTATCAACTTGTAATAAAGTTGGTAAACTAGCTACTACAGATAAATTCATCCTCTTTGGCCAAAATTGCAAAATATAATTAAAGGATTTAGATATATCAGGTCCATCCCCATTATATTGAGCTGATTTAGATAACCTATGCAAAGAGTAATTTAAAGTAAATTGACTATTTTGAGTTTTCTCATGAATTAATCTAGACTTATCAGAATAAAGTATTGTGGTTTTGTCACCTCTATCAACACTTAACAAACCAATGAGAGATGAGGCAAAAACTGCTATATCAATTAATTTATCATTATTTTGCCCTTGGGAAAACATCAAACGAGAAGCATCCGCCAAAATTACTGAATCTGTTATTGTGCTAATCTCAAAGTTCTTAACCACTAAAGATCCTCGCCTGGCTGAACTTTTCCAATCAATCGATTGAATCTGATCACCTGGCACATATTCTCTTAGCTCGTCAAAATCTAAACCAGAACCCTTAAATATCGACAAATGCTTGCCAGTAATAGATAAATATGCTCGACGAACAAGGGGGAGATTTATACCTTTACGGAACTGCAATCTCTTTAAATATGTCATCAATTATACTTTCTGGGCTAATTTGATCCGCTAAAGCATCAAATGTTCTAACTAGTCTATGACGCAAAACGCTATATTTTAAATCCTGTATATCTTCAGGGATTACATAATCTCGACCTCTTAAAAGTGCTAAAGCTTGAGAACAAACAGCAAAAGCAATGGATCCTCTCGGTGAAGCTCCAACCCTAACTTTCAAACTTAAAGAACTTTCTTGATTAAGTTTAGGTCTTGTTGCATCAACTATATTAATTATATAATTATAAATATTTTGAGAGATATAAACTTTTCTAGTTAACTTTATTAAAAAAACAATTCCTTCTAAGCTAATTGGACTACCAGAAATCTGTTGATTCTGCACCCCACTAACAACTCTAGATAAAACTTCTGTTTCTTGCTCTTTATTAGGATAATCAATAATAGCTTTTAATAAAAACCTATCAAGTTGAGCTTCAGGCAAAATATAAGTTCCTTCTTCCTCTATAGGGTTTTGCGTGGCTAACACCATAAAAGGTTCTGGCAATTTATAATCTTTCCCACCAATAGTGGTTTGTCTCTCTTGCATAGCCTCTAACATAGCTGACTGAGTCTTAGCACTGGAACGATTTATTTCATCTAACAACACTATATTGGCATGAACAGGACCTAGTTGCGTAGTTAACTGCGAAGTATTAAAATTATAAATTTGTGTACCGACAATATCATTAGGCATAAGATCTGGAGTACACTGAATACGTTTAAAAGAACCAGAAATAGAATGTGCTAGGGCTGAAGCTGCTGTGGTTTTAGCTAAACCAGGCACCGACTCGATCAAAATATGTCCACCTGCTAAAAGTCCGCATAAAAGCGTTTCTTTCATCTGGTTTTGACCCACAACTTTTTGAGAATATAATAAATCTATACTATTAATTATTGACTTAGCTTTATCTAAATCGTGTGGCTGTATTTGTGATTGCACACTCAAACCGTATATTCTTTAATCGACACTAATTATATGAATTACAAAAACTAGCGTGGAATTAGCTGGAATATCGTTTTGAGCCTTAGAACCATAACCTAAATCTGGCGGTATAACTAGCAAAACTGTGCTACCAACTTTTTGATCCTTTAATCCTTCTTGCCAGCCTTTAACTAATTTTGATAATTCAAAATTAGCACTTTTACCAGATTTATACGATGAATCGAATTCTTTACCATCAGTGATCCAGCCAGCATAATCAACTTTTAAACTGTCATCTACTTCTACTTTTTCACCATTACCCTCTTTTAAAACTCTGGTATATAGCTTATCAGCAGCTTTATATCCAGCTGGGATATTAACTGAAGGCACTCCTTTATTATCAAACGATACTTGTATATCTTCAGCTTTTGCTGTATTATCAGCGGGATTTGGCGAAGCAGCAGTCTGAACTGAAGAACTTGAAGTAGCCTCATTATTAGTTACTTTTCCCACAAAAACTGTCACTAAAGTAGCCACCACAAATAATCCCACACAAACTAAAGCTATAATATAACCTTTTATATTAAATTTCATATAAACTCCTAATTCACAAATATTACAATCAAAGCTATTATTTAATTTGACTTATAATCTACAATCAGTTTATCATTGTTTTTATGAGCCTACAAATTGGTCTAATTATTTTAGCCAGTGGAATATCTATGGCTAACGCTTTAATGGATTTAAAAACTACCTACCTTTATGATTTACCAAATTATATAGTTATTTCTATAACTTGCTCGCTATTCATAATAGAACCTAATCATCTAACATGGCAAAGATTTTTAACTTGGTTTTTTATCAATATTTTTTTCCTGCTGTTTTTTGTGTTTAAAATAATTGCCTTTGGTGATATAAAGTTCATCTTAACTCTATCTTTACCACTAGCCTTTTTAAATCCATTTTTATTATATATATTTACTTTTATTATACTATTATTTTTATCAGTAATTAGTTTTATTAAAAAATATCTCTTGGCAAATAAAAAAACTTACCCAGCTGGATGGATTATCTTTTTATCCTATATAATCAACGTGACAAATTATTTTTACTACTTTTATAAATAGTAAAACTACTTATAAATAGCAAAGTTATTGTAAAGTTTGCGACAAGTTATCGTGAATATCAAGTTAGATACTATTATTATAAATTATTACGAACAATTAACTCCAGTGTTTGAGGATTTATAGTAATTATACTTTTATATTTTGAAGTAGGAAATCAATTTAAAGTAAAGGAAGTTATGAATATTAAACAAAACTATAAAGTTCCACAAAAAGATGCCTTTAGATATAAAGTCCATTTGTTAAAATATATTAATTACTATTAAAATTTTATAAAAGTTATGTGGACGAAACAATATAAAACGCTACTGGCTGAGAGCAGTGTTTCTATTTTCGGAGATGCCTTTTTTTATATATGTTTCATAACTTATTTAGCAAATTTACCAGAAGCCGCCGTTTTAATATCTATTTGGACAGTTGCAAACCAACTACCAAATTCCATTAAAATATTCTCAGGAGCCTATGCTGATAGAATAATTAATAAATATAAAGCTATTATGGCGTGTAATATTATAAGGTTTATTTGTTTTTTAAGTGTGACTGGGCTGATATTGCTAAACAATAATAATTTAATTTATCTTACTATATTTATAGTTTTCCTATCAGAAATTGTAGGAACTGTAGCACGAAAAACAATTTTACCCTTTTTAAATACTCTGTGCCAAAAAGTGAACTAGAAGTAGCTCAAGGAATTAACAATGGTTCGGCTCAGGCCATACAAATGGCCGGTGCCGGGGTAGGTTCAGTTTTAATAGGCTTTATCTCACTAGCTTATATTAGTTTGTTAAATGCTTTGACTTTTGCAATAACTTGGTTCGTATTTCTAAATATAAAAAACTAACTTTTGCAAATTCAAACAATTAAAATAATTGTTAAAACCAATAACCCAACCAACTTTTATAAAAACATTTCTCAAACATTTATATATTTAAAAAGTAATTATAAAAGATTTTTAATTGTGCATATGTCTTTATTAAATGGTATTTCAAATACTATTGTAGCTGTATTTTTAATTTTGCTAACTCAAAATAAAGTATTAGAAATAATAAATTATCAATTCACTACTGCTAGCATATATATCTCTTTTATGCTAGGTAATGTTTTAGGTTCAACTATTTTAGTTAGAAAGTTTACCAAAACACCCACGATATTCCTTTTAAAATTATGTGAGTTTTTATCAATTTTTGTCCTGCTAGCTATTATATTAGCACAAATAATTATTGTTATTGTGATTTTATTTTTTTATGGGGTTTTAAGTGGTATCATCTCTGCTAAAGTTTTCGCTGAATTTATTTTAAATATCCCAACAAAACTAGTTGGTTCCTTTATGGGACTTATTGAAACAATTTCTATATCTTTAGCACCTATTTTAACTTTTGTTTTTAATACTTTAATAATTATTTACCACAATAATATTTCTATAATTGCTTTACTAATTTTGACAATAATTACATTATTGCATAGTCTATTATTTCTAAAAAATATGCCTAACAAAACACTATCTTGATTTATGTCCGCCATACCCAAAAATCAAAGAATTATTTTATTTAATAA
>JAITSD010000040.1 GCA_031288055.1 Candidatus Opitulatrix roisinitermitis
ATTAATTACAGAAATTGTATACTGGGTTACCGTCAAATATAACAAAGAAAGGAGGCAAAATAAATTAAATAATTTAACACCTCAAGAATATGATATAATTTATTTTAGTAAAGCAAATAATGCGAAAAAATGTGTCAACCAAAAGGGTAGCAGTCCCGAATACCTAAATATGTCAACCAAAAGGATAGCAGTCTCGTTATATAATAATTTTGTTAAATTTCTTTTTAGGTATTAGTTGCTTTTTTTTGAAAAAGATATAATTATAAATGTAGGGTAGCGGTCCCGGTAGTAATCCAAAAATGTGTCATTTTTCATCATTAGCACGAAAAAGTAAATAAATACATAAAAATAGAAAGGCTTTATTATGAATTCCATGAAAAATATAGACAAAAGAGTAGCAACTCCAAAAATATTTGAAATGTTAATTTTTGTAATTTTTAGCACTTTTATTTTTATCAATATATGTGAAACTAAATCAGTTTATGCTGCTAATATTAGTGAATATAGATATTCTGACAGTGGCTCATACCAAGACAAGCGATGGTTGGATGGAACTTTATTTACTCAAACTAGTAATGGGGAAATATACTATTCTTTAGCACAAAAGGAATTAACAGATCCTCTATTTAGTGTTTGTCATTTTATAGCTGGTGGTACAGATGAATGCGAAGACATTTCAAGTTCAATTGAGCCTCTTGTTACTTCGAATTCCTTTTTTTATACCATTACTTCTGACACAAACAATAATATATATATAAGTTATATTAATGGCAGCGATACAGTTATTGCTGTTATAAAAATAGATGCTTTTAGTCTAGTGGTGACTAAATCGTGGAAATATAATACGCCTTCACCAGTTGTATTGGAAGGGAGTTATCCGCAGCACGCTTTTGTACAAGGTAATGTGCTTTATTTTGCAGTTATGAATTATACGGCAGGAACAGGACCTATGAGTTTTCTATATATAGATTTAACTGATCCTAATTCTCAAATACAAAGTATGCCTTATGTAAATTGTGCATCAGGTGCACAAACATGTGATATGTTTTTTAGAGATTTTAAGGTTTTGGAAAATAATAAAAAGCAAGCAGTTACAGTTTTATTTTATTCCTATGATCAGACAGGGGCCACAAAGGCTTTTATATCTTTAATCTCCGATAAGAAAGTAATTAGTTCTTATACCGTTGATAATTTAACTGAAATGAATTATTTAACTAATATTTTTTTCGATAATAACAATAATTTAGTTATGATAGATATGTTTAATTTTATTTATTATTTTGATATATCTAAGAATAATGTTATTACACAAGTTAAACAGTTTCAAAGTCCTTTAGTCGAAACAAATTCTGCTGATATTGATAAGTATGGAAATATATATTTATCCGGCATAACAAATATAGGAAGTGAACAAGAAGTATTTTATCGGCTTAATTCAAAGGGAAATTTTACTAAAGTGAAAGTTGATGGAAAATATCTACAATTTCAATTAAAACAGTTTCCTGATGGCTGTGTTTATGCAACTACTACGCAAGCTGATGTCGTCCAGCCAACTGATTTATTGAGGGCTTGTGATTCTGACTCTTTTGATTATGTAGATACTTTTGGTTTTGTCCAAATGCTTCAAAGTAATATATTTTTTGTAAATCATAAAGATGCTTTGGTAAATCAAAAAGCTAGTTTATCTTTGCCAGATGTTTTGATTTTTTCTTATAATCCTTTTGGTACTAGTTCAATTCTAAATAGGTGGGTAAGATTAGTTTATAATAAGGTTCCAACCCCATCTCCTATACCAACTCCAAATCCAGTTTCATATTCTGACACAGGAGTTAATTTAGCTGTTGTAATTTGGCTATTTTCAATATTGAATGGTCTAGGAGCGAGCTTATTTATTTATCGTCAAAGATGTCAGTTAAATTGTAAATAAATTAGTTTTATTTTTTTATTACTTGCGTACTTTATGTTTAGTATAATCATATTTCAGGCTGCTAATGGCACTATCATACCGCCTACAAATCTACCAGTTTGAAAAGTGGTATATAACATATTTCCTTGCCTTTCAAAAAAAGCAAGAGTAATATCGTTGTCATTTTGTCTAAAGCATGTTAGAACTGAGCCTTTATGATCCCAACTAGTTAATACATAATTTGTTTGATCAGTTTTTGAAGTGTCTAGTTTGACATTTTTTATTGTTAGTAAATAGTCCCAAAACTTCCAAATTTTAAAAACTGTATATCGATATTTATAAATAATAAGTGACCATATTTTTTAATATTAATTCTAGTGACACCAGATTGGTAGATTGCAAAATCAGTGGTATTAAGTTCATAATTTAAATTCTCACCAATAGACGGTGGGGCAAAGATATCTATGTCTTTTGTACCATCAAAAGTTACTAGGTTTATATTTCTAGCATTATATAATTTGTTAGCACTAGGTGCATTTCCTATATTATTGCCCGTGCCGCCTTTAGCCACTGGCAAAACTGTTGAGCTAGTTGCGGCATTAACTTGAGTTAAATTGCCACTTATAAAAGTCACTATTCCAAACAAAAATAAACAAAGGATAGCTCCTAGTTTTTTAAACGATAACTTATTCCAATTTTTTCTAACTTCTATATTATTTTTCCTAATTTTCATACTAAAATTATTCCAAAAAAAAAAAACGGTTAATAGCCTGATAATTTTCTAATAAAATTGTTAGAAAATATATTAGTAGTTAAATGAGATAGGTCTTATAGAATGGTGTTAAAAAGTGTGAACGAAACGCCAATTATCGCGGTAATTCACATTTTTAATAAGAGTATTAAATTTCTTATGCGTATCTTTCTAAATAAACGGTAAAACCAATTTGTCCATTTATAAAATAAGATATATTAAATTGACCACTTCCTGATACAGAGAGAATTCCTGTTCCATAGCATGGAAAATAGGGTAAAACAAATTCTATTGGAGTATTAACGCTTGTAGAATTATTTAATAAAGTGCTTGGATATGGACTAACAGTAGATTGAGCTTGTAAATAGTTCCCAGACCACGCGGATGCATTAAAGCTTATTTTTTTATCATCATAACTAAAGAACATATTGTTTATTGTTTTAGTTAATTTAACCCCTATAGAAAACTACCCTCTCTCACCTATAGCTAAAGTAGCTAAAGTAGCTTCTATTTTGTTAACAAAGTTTATATTTCCTGAGCCTAGCAGAGAATTTGAGTTTATGCTTTTAATATTTGTGCCGTTAACCAAAGTTTCTTGGGCGTTTAAATTAGTTCTAGCTCCGCTGGCCGAATTTGCCCCAGTACCGCCTTTAGCCACTGGCAAAACAGTGGATGACGAAGCGGCATTAACTTGTGATAAA
>JAITSD010000053.1 GCA_031288055.1 Candidatus Opitulatrix roisinitermitis
TACAATTACCAAAACAATAGTTAACATCAACATTTTTATATAGGTCTGAATCGATAAAAACGGCAATAAATATGAACATATTGCCAAAGGATTGGCTATAACATAATAAGCAAAATTAAAGGCATTCTGTCCACCGCCTAAATTAGGAATAAATTGTGGAATCAACTGACCTGTTTGATAAAACAGATTACGAAAATTGTCAATTATAGGATAATATTGATTTTGAATATCGGTTGTATCTGTGTAATCTTGCCCTAAATGTTTTGTCCAAAAAAATAAAACAACTGTAATTAATAAAACTAATAATTCCAAACTAATTATTAAAAGCCAATCAACTTTAGTGAACTTTTTTATAATTGACCTCATAATAATTTTTCTATAACCTTTTCACCATTTTTTATTTACACTAATCAAAAATTATCTTCTCTAATTACCTTGGCTATATGGGGAATAACTGTTATGCCTAATAAAACTCCTGCACAAACCACTACTACGGGTATAACAACTTTAACTGGAAAAAATAAAGTTAAAGAGCTACCGTAAGCAAATAAAGCTGTCCAAAGATATAAAATTAAAATTGCTGTAATTTGAGTATGTCCTATTTCTAACATTCTATGATGCAAATGCATACGGTCAGGAGCAAAAGGACTTTGCTTTTTTAGCAATCGACGAATTATAGCTAATGCCATATCAATTAAAGGAATTATCAAAACCAAAAAAGGCAAAATCATCGGCATAAAGGCTGGAAGGGAATCAATTAAAGATGAATCTGCCTCTATATTACCCGTCACAATAATCGTTGAACAAGCCATAAGATAGCCTAAAAGCATGGATCCCGAGTCACCCATAAAAATCTTTTTAGATCTAAAATTATGTGGTAAAAAACCCAGACACGCACCCACCAATAAAGCACTTATCAAAGACGAAGCTGAGGCATAACTAGTCATATTAAAAGTTAAAGTGTAGGAAAATAACCAAAAAGCTGAAGCACTTATTGCCACAATTCCAGCCGCTAAACCATCTAAGCCATCAACAAAGTTTACCGCATTCATAACTGCTACAATTGCCAAAACTGTAAAAACTATTAAAGAGTTTTGACTAGAAACTGTTTGCCCCATAATAGGAATAGATAATAACTGAACACCATTAATTGCCACTAAAATACATATACCAATTTGTCCAGATAATTTAAGTAACCAATCTAAATCCCATTTATCATCAGCTGCACCCAATAAACATATACCAATAGCTCCTAAAAGCATAGGAAAAAGTTGTTTTTGGGTTTCAAATACTGGCTTTAAAAACTGAAACCAATTAGCTATTAAAAAAGTAATTATAAAACCAATTAACATAGCTAATCCGCCCAAACGCGGCGTAGGAACTTTATGAACATCTCTTTGCCTAACATTTGTTACAGCCCCGACCCTAATTGCTAAAAGCCTAATTAATGGAGTCACTAAAAAAGTTATAACACCGCTAATTATTGTTAATAAAAAATATATTTTCATAAAAATTTGCTATAAATATTTATCGTAACCCTCTATTTCTAATTGTTTAGCAAAATTAGCGTCACCAGATTTAACTACTTTACCGTCCGCAAAAACATGAACAAAATTTGGTTTAATATATTCCAAAATTCGAGCATAGTGAGTAATAATTATCAACCCCATATTTTTTCTAGCGCGATTAATTGATTGAGCCACAATTTTTAAAGCGTCAACATCTAACCCCGAATCAATTTCATCTAAAATAGCATATTTAGGTTGTAAAAGCTCTAATTGTAAAATCTCGTTCTTTTTTTTCTCGCCACCAGAAAAACCCACATTTAAACTACGACTGGCAAACTCTTGACCTATTTTTAAATTAGCCTGACTACTAGCAAAATCTTTAATCCATTGCCTTATATTCGGCTTTTTACCAACCAAACTGCCTTTAGCAATACGCAAAAAATTTGATACCGCCACACCTTCAATTTCCGCAGGATGTTGGAAAGCTAAAAATAGACCAGCTTGAGCTATTTTATCAGGCGATAAATCAATTATATCTATCTCATCTAAATTAACTGTGCCGTTGGTTTTAACATAGTATGGATGACCTGCCAAAGCATTAGCTAAGGTTGATTTACCAGAACCATTAGGTCCCATAATAGCATGAATTTCACCAGAATTAACTAATAAATTAACACCTTTCAAAACCTCCTTGTTAACTTTAGAATCAGTCTGTACTCTTGTTCTTAAGTCCTTTATGAGAAGCGACATAAATATAGTTTAGCACAAGGCCTAACCCCCCTAAAACAATAAAAATATCAGCCACGTTACCGGTAAATAACCCAAAATAATTTATAAAATCAGTTACCGCACCCCTACCATAATATGGCCAATTTATAAATCTTTCATTTACGTTGCCTAAACCGCCGCCAACAATAAAACACAAAGGTATAGCATAAAAATAATTTTTTATACGCACTAAAGCAATTAAAACCAACAAAATAATTATACAGGAAACAATAGTTACTAAAAGGGTATTATCTTTAAATAAAGAAAAAGCCAATCCTGAATTGACCATAACATCATCAGGCGAAACTATAGCCTTTTTAGAAATAAAATCTGCTAAAAAAACAAAAACAATTATCAAAAAACAATTTACATAATAAATAAACTTTTCTGTATTCACTTTTAAATTATTTTTTTAATTTACTCATTAGGGCTATTTAAACGAAAATCTTCTAATAATTGATTTAATTGCTTTAATATTTTTGAACGATAATCTGCCTCAAAAAGTCTTAACTGTTCAATTTTAGCTTCTAAAGTTTTTCTATCATTATTTAGCGATTGCATAATTTCTCGAGACTTGTTTTCAGCTTCACTAATAATTTTTTCAGCTCCAACACTAGCTAATTGACGAGTTTCATCAGCATCTTGACGAGCCTTAACTATATATTCATCTCTCAATTTGGTGGCTAATAAAAGCATTGAGGAAACTTGATCCACTTCTTTTTCACTAGAAGCACCAATTCCAGCTTCAATAATTGCCTGAGTAGCTCCAGTCTTTGGCTCCTCTTCATACATCTGAATAGTTTTACGCAATTTAATAACCTCTTCAGTTTTCTGAGTATTTTCAGCCACAGCAGATTCCAGTTCTAAATTGATTTTATTAAATTTCATAGTAGCGATATTCAATTCACTTTCTAATTCAGAAATTTTAATTTTTAAATTATCAGACATATCGTTATTATTATTTTTAATTGATTCAAATTTTTTCTTTAAAGAATCGTTTTCATTTGTTAAATTATTATACTTTTCTAATAAAGCTTCTTTTTCATTTGTTAAATTAGTAATTTCCTCTAAAACATCCGATGAACTTTGAGCGTTTTTAGCTTGGGCTTTAACTAATTCAGCTTTAAGGTTTTCAATCTCCTTGTCCGCCTGAGCTTTAGCTTGAATTGTCTCTTCTAGCTCTTTAGAAGTATTAGATAATTCTTGAAAAGTATTAGTTAACTTTTGTGAAATGTCATTTTTATCTGCTTGAACTTTAGCTAAAGTTTCCTCAGTTTGCGATATTTTACTTTGTAGTTCAGTTATTTTAGAATTATCTAGTTCAACTGGCTCTTTAACTTTTGGCTCAGCTGGTAAACCACTTGTAGATATAGGTTTATTTGAAGAAAAAGTTTCTATAACATCATCAATGAATTTATCCACCTCATCAGCTAAATAACCCTCTTTTAATCTAGCTGGTCTAAACTCCACATTTTTAATATCTTCTAAAGTTAAAATGGTCATAAAATCTCCTTTTAGGTTATAACATTCTATAGTTTATCAATTTAATCAATATATCAAAACTAAATCTAATTTATAATTTATTGACAAAATTATATTAGTGGTAAACTATTATTATGGCTAGTAAGAGTTCAGATATAAGACCAAAAATTACTTTAGCTTGTACTATTTGCAAAGAAAGAAATTATATTACTAGAAAAAACCGTCGTAACACACCCGATCGTTTAGAACTCAAAAAATATTGTTCTCGCTGTAATGCTGAAACAATACATAAAGAAACTAGATAGTTGACATCATTCCGTGACATTACCACCCTGGCAGTTGGCGGTCAAATTGCCGACTTTTATGATATTGATAATTCTAAAGAAATAATTGACTTAATAAAAACTACAGATAAGCAAAAAACGCCTTTGTGTGTTATCGGCTACGGGGCTAATACTTTAGCTAGTGACGATTTATTTTCTGGCGTGGTAATTCGTCCACAAAATAAAAAAATTGAAATAACCAGTCAAGGCAGTTCAGTTATTATAACTGCTGA
>JAITSD010000089.1 GCA_031288055.1 Candidatus Opitulatrix roisinitermitis
TATTGGAGGAATTAGCTCAGGATAATCAGGAGTGGAATATCAGAGAGCGTGTGGCAGAAAACAAAAATACACCTGATTATATTTTAGATAAAATATGTGATGATTGTCTTAGGTATAAAGAATCTTATGTGGAGTTATACAGAAAAATAGTAAGACACCGAAATACCTCACCTAAAACATTGGAAAAATTGATAAATTATGCGGGTAGTGGGTTCAATTCTACGAACAAAGAAATTCGAGAGACAGCATTAGGACGATTGACAGGAACAATAAAAATAATAGATTAGGAGTAAAAATATGCGAATTAGAATAAAAATACCAAAATGGATGGCAAAAAGATGGAAGTGGACGGCGAAAATAAATAAAGATTTTCAAGAAGATATGGATAATTTAGTAAATGATATTTTAGCAAAAAGGGGTAAATAATGGTTTATTTATGGGGATTTATAAGAATGTTCCAGCTATTATGGAAAAAAGGAAAGTCGCCTGAATGGAAAGAGTTGGAATATTTGCAAGTTTTAGAAGCCAGACAAAAACAAAAAGAACTAGAAGAAAGAGGCGAAGTTTTTCTTTTGGATGCTTTTTGGTTTTATCTGAATGATAGGCAAAAAGAGCTAAATAAAATAATAGATGAGAAATATGGAAGTTTATTTTAGGAGTAATATGGTAAAAGCAACAATAATGTATGGCACAAGAGCTAAGCGTAAAGAGGAAATAAGATTAAATCGTATTCAGGGGATATGTCAGTTGAAAGACTTACAAAAGGAATTAGATATTAGGAAGATTTACACTAGAATAAATAATCAAGGTCTTTTAGCGTTTTCGTGGATGAAAACTGAGAGAATAAAGGTGTCAATAGATAGATTGGGCGACTACAGATTGCATGTTCAAGTTTTATCGATGCGTAGACAATTTGAAACCGCACAACAAATTTATATTTTCAACGACATACAAAAAGTGGCAAAATGGATAGTTGATTGGGTTTGGGAGCGTGATAAAAGTAATCCTGCTGCTCTTTTGCGGTGTAAACGCGAGTATATGGGGCTACCAAAATATTATTTCGCAAAAAGGTTAAATGTGGCACCGTGTACAGTAACGCATTGGGAGACGGGTTATTACAAACACAGAATAAATCCTAAATATATTTTGGAAATAGAAAAAATAAAAAATAGATTCGATTCAGCGGTTTCAAAGAAGTCTGAGAAATTACAAAAATTGCCTGAAAATCAAAGGGTAATTTTTGTTTACAATAATGATAATTCACCTGAAAATGATGAGTTAGGTGTTCCAATTCCCGCACCATATTTTAGGGCATTGGCATATCAGATAAAAAGACGAGTAAAGTTTTCAAAAATAGTTTATAAGGTTCCAGATGTAATCGAATATGATTGATTGATATCGTAAAATAATCGTAAACTAATATTGTAAAAAGTAAATAAATGCTTATGAATAAAGGCGATAATAATATTAGCTATTATAATATTAACTTTTAATTAATTTACCTAAGATAATTCCTAAATAAATAAAAGTTAGTGTTAGTCCTAAATTAAGTAAAATATTAATGCCACCTTTTAAATAATTGTTATTTTCAAAATAAAAAACGGTTTCTATATTAAAAGTGGAAAAAGTTGATAAGCCACCTAAACAGCCAACTGTTAAAAATAATCTTATATTTTCTGGCAAAATTTGGCTTTGTCTTTCTATACCGATAATTAGACCCATTAATAATGCTGCAACTATATTTGATATTAAAGTGCCGAATGGCAAAATTATATTAAATTGATTAGCTATTTTAGTGATAACAAATCGTGTAACACTACCTAGAGCACCCCCAAACCCCACAGCTAAAATCTGCATTATATTTATCATAATATTATAATTTAATTTTACTATATAATATAGATAAATTATTTAATTAACAATTTTATTAGCTGGACGATGTATAATATATATATGCTAAGTTTGGATTCATATAATTTCCCAGATGATTTAAAAAATATGAATCTAAATCAGTTAATTAAGTTATCTACTAATATTAGACAGTTTTTAGTGGAAAATGTGGCTAAAACAGGCGGTCATTTAGGTCCTAATTTAGGAGTTGTGGAACTAACTTTAGCTATGTTTAAAGTTTATGATATAAATAAAGATTCTTTTATTTATGATGTGGGGCATCAAACTTATATTCATAAAATTTTAACTGGACGGACTAATTTTGCTAATTTGAGACAAGCTGGTGGTATGAGTGGTTATCCTAGTCGGCTAGAATCACCATTTGATATTTTGGAAAATTCGCATGCGTCTGTATCGCTTTCCTGGGCTGATGGTATTGCTAGAGCTAATATTTTACAAAAGAATAATTCCACAACTGTGGTATTGGTCGGCGACGGTGCTTTAGCTGGTGGTATGATATGGGAGGCTATTAATCATATAGCCTATTCTTTAGATCAAAAGTTAGTTATAGTAATTAATGATAATGGTAGAGCTTATGGTGAGACTGTTGGTGGGCTAGCTCACCATTTATCAGCAATTACTGGTTCAAAAACTTATTATGATTTAGAAAATCAAACGAAATTAACTTTAAAAAAAATGGGTAATTTTGGTAAAGTCGTTAGAAAAATCGGTCATAATTTTAAGACAGGGGTTAGAAGTTCGGTTTTGCCAAAAAGAATTTTTTCTGATTTTGATATAAGATATTTAGGTCCTATAAATGGACATAATTTAGATGATGTTATTAAGGCTATGAAATTAGCTAATAGATATAAAGAGCCAGTTATAATACATGCTATAACTCAAAAAGGTTATGGTTTTCCAGCGGCTGTTGATGACGCTAAAGATCAGTACCACACAATTGGTAAATTTAATCCTAAAACAGGTATCCCTATTGATGGTCATTTACCTTGTTGGTCACATATTATGGGAAAAACACTTACGAAATTAGCTACTAAGAATCCTAAGATTTTGGCTTTAACAGCTGCAATGTTAGAGCCAGTTGGGTTAGAGGATTTTGCTAAAACTTACCCTAATAGAATATTTGATGTTGGTATAGCGGAGGCACACGCTGTTGGTTTTGCGTCGGGTTTAGTTTACAAAGGCTATCATCCAGTTTTTGCTTTATATTCCACTTTCGCTAATCGTGCTTTTGATCAACTTTTATTTGATGCAGCTTTACATAAAACAGGTATGACTTTGTGTTTAGATAGAGCTGGTGTAACTGGTGATGACGGGCCAAGTCATAATGGTATATGGGATATAAGTTTATTCTCTTTAATTCCCAATATTCAAATGTCAGCTGTTTGGGATAAAAAATCTTTAGCCGCTGTTTTGGCTAAAAGTGTTAAAATAGATAATCATATAACAATTATTCGTTATCCTAAAGGGGCAGTTTTGCCAAATTTATCACCAGTGGCTAAAACTGGTAATATAGTTTATTTTAAAAAATCTGTTAAATTAGATAATTTGATTATTGCTTTAGGTCCTTTAATACATGTGGCTATGGATGCGGCTTTTAAGAGCCGCAATACCACAGTTGTTTCGTGTATTTGGTTTTGGCCAATAGACATAAAATTAGTTGAATTGGCTAAAAAGTATAAAAATATAATAATTGCCGAAGATGGTATTTTAAAAGGTGGTTTTGGACAAAGCTTTTTGGAAAAGTTTAATTTATCTAAAACTAGTGGTCAAATTCTAGATAATAAAATAACTCTTTTAGGAATTAGTGATGGTTTTCAAAAAGTCAATAGCCGGGAAAATATTTTACGATGCAATAGCCTAGATATTCGTGGAATTAGGCATTATTTAAAGAAATAAATATAATTTTAAATAATCTTTAAACGGTAATTAATTTATAAATATAACTAAAGATTAATCATCGCTTAAAGTAACTTTTAGTCCACCGACTAATTTATTAGAAATATTATA
>JAITSD010000111.1 GCA_031288055.1 Candidatus Opitulatrix roisinitermitis
AAGTACCCACTGGCAGTTATAAAATTAAATTACAATTTCCCGCAGTTATAAAAAAATCCTAAAAAACGCAAAGATCACAATTTCAAAAATCTGGTAAAAAACGTAAAAAATGCTAGTAAAAAACGTAAAATAATTGCGTAAAAAACGTAAAACTGATACACTATGTATATGACAATATTATACAATCGCGTAATTGATAATATAATTCCTAAGCGGTTTTCCGAAACACCTGTTCTTTTATTACAAGGTCCCCGTTCAGTTGGGAAATCCACAACATTAAAAATTATAAGTCAAAAATATAATAAAAATGTTCTAGATTTGGACGATCCTGAAACCATAAAATTGTTAGAAATAATTGGTTCAGATATTATCCCTCAAAACTATCCTGTTTTTATCGATGAATACCAAAAGAATTCAAACATTTTAAATATTATAAAATCCCGACTTAATCTAAAAACAGACTATCAACAATTTCTTATTTCGGGGTCGACTTCTTTTGATGCTATGCCCAGTAATTCACAAAATCTAACTGGTAGAATTGACAAAATAGATATTTTACCTTTGTCACAGCTTGAAATATCACAAAAACGCCACAATAATAATATTGAAAAAATAATTAATAATTTTCCGAAGTTTTTAGAGAAAAAGTTTATAAGTAAAACCGAATACAGCCAATATTTAAAAATGCTAACAATTGGCGGCTTTCCACTTAGCCTTACACAAAAAACTATATCCTCTCGTAATAGATGGTTTAAAAACTATATTAACTACACAATTAACCGCGATATTAGAGATATGGCAAATATACGCCAAACCGATGAAATGATTAGTTTATTAAATAAATTAGCCAAAGCAAGTGGGCAAATTCTTAATATCAAAAATATTTCTAAAGATTCGAAAATGAACGAAAGTACCACAAAAAATTATATAACTTTATTAGAAAAGGTTTTTCTAATTAATCGGCTACCTATTAGCAAAGCTATCAACACAAATAAACTTATGAAACGACCAAAAATCCATTTTGTGGATACAGGCATTGCTTCTAGCATTTTAGGAATTAATGAATTAAATATAAACGATTTTAATCCAAAAATTATTACTAACATTGGCGGACTTTTTGAATCATTTGCCATTAATGAAATAATTCGCTTAGCCTCAGTTTGTGATGATGTTAAAAATATAGGATATTGGCGAACTTTGGACGGCAAAGAAATTGATTTAATTCTGGAAACTTGGAATAATAAAGTTTTTGCCTTTGAAATAAAATCTGGGGTTAATATAAAAAGTTCCGATTTTAATTCTATTAAATATTATAAAAAACTAGCTGGTGATAGTTTTGGCGGTGGAATACTTTTTTATACTGGAAAAATATCTGGCACTGTGGAAAAAGATATAGCTTTATTTCCCCTAGATACCCTTTGGCATTGATACCCTTTGGCATTGATACCTAAATTACGTATTTTTCTAACATTTTTATTGTAAAGATTTAAAAGCAATTAACCGTTTTTTTTTTGGAATAATTTTGATATGGAAATTAGAAAAATTGGAGCTAAAGTTTGTTTATGGCTAATTTGTATCGCCACCTTTACTGGTGGTTTAGCTGTAACCGTTCAAGCGGCAACATCCACCGCTCCTTTGCCTTTGTCACATGGTGGCACAGGACAAACAAAGTTTGATAATAGTCGTGCTTTAGCTACAAATGCTGATGGTAGTGCTATAATAACTAAACCTTATGCCGTTGACGCTATAAAGAACTCTGATGCTTTAATGCATGAAGGCGGACTTTATAGTGATGGCTCTTATAGAGGAGCTTATAAATATGTTTATAAACGAGACCTGAAAACCGCAGATGTTATAACTATAAATAGCGAATATTATGCTTATCAAGCTTCCACACCAGTTAAGGTTTGGAGAATTGGCGATTTAATGTTTATACAAGGACCATTTCAGGTAATAAAGCCAGTTGATCCCGCTTCGGGTGGCTATGCTAGGATACCTATTTTCAGCATTAAGTCTGATTATCTGCCTGGTGCATATATTTCAGTTGACTGTTCTAACAACTTTGTTGGCATTTGGGCGACCGAATCATTAACTTGTGGTTATCTAAATGGCAATGTTAAAGCTTCCACCACTGGCTCTATTGAAACAGGAAAGTTTATTGATATTAATTTTATATATCTGATTGGATAAAATATTATGTCGAAGTTTTTAAAAAGATTAACCAGACTAACCACAAAACTAACTTGGGGGTTTAGCCTTAGTTTAGTTGTAATAATTTTTGCCGCAAGTTCAATGTTACAAGCTAATGCTTCGTCTAGCAGAGGTGTTTTACCCATATCTAAAGGTGGCACCGGCACAAACGGCTTTCCCCCTAATAAAATACTTATAACCGACCCTGAAGCTCAAAGTTGGCAAACTATCGGAACTGATGCCAACGCTACACAAAACTCTAATAATTTAGTTACTTCTGGGACAGTATTTAACGCCTTTGGACAAAGTAATTTAACTCTGAGCGATGTTATAACTCTAAATAGCGATTACACAGCACATAATTCTGTAAAGGCCAGAAAACTAGGACCTTTTGTTTTACTTCAAGGAGCTATTAGAATCAATTTTAAAATAATTCATAAAACAAGTTATACACTTGGTACATTTAAATCACCTTATAAACCACACCCTCACATAGCCGCGACTTGTTCAAATAACTTTGTAAACGGTGAACCCGCTACCGGAGGCGGCAGCTATAGATTTGATTGCGGCGTGGATTCATCTACTAATTTTAAATTTCAATCTAATGGCAATGTGGATTATACAACCACCTATATTAATATTAATTTTCTATATTTAATTGATGGATAAAGGACAAAAATGAATAATTTAATTATGCAATTGAGAACCTATGCCAGAATTAATTGGCATATTAAAATCAATTTACAAACCGTGGGCAAACTCTTGACTAGCTTATTAATTTGTTTTGTATTAGGTTTAAATGTTGGCAATTTAGCAAATGCGGCTAGTTCAAGCACAATTTTATCAATAGCTAAAGGCGGAACAGGCACAAAACGTATAAGCGGTAAAGGGGTTATATGGATGAATAGTGGCCTTGTAGGAATATCTATTAGTGATAAGCTTGTAGATAGTTATCAAAGTTTAACTTTTTTAACTTCAAACGCCTTGTTTAAAGCTATTGGCTTACAAAATCTAAATAAAGCCAATATTCTAACTACGAGTGGCTATTTTGACATGAATTATACAACCAGCAGCCCCCGGGTTAAACAAGTGGGCAATATTATGGTGATTGAAGGTCCTTTTAAGGTTTTAAAAGACATACCATCTTATACAAGAATTGATATGTTGACTATTAAATCTGGATTTAGACCTCATGATTATATACCTGTTACCTGCTCAAATAATTTTTTTGGTGTAACACACGCTGGTGAGTATCCGCCAACACTAGACTGTGCTTACACAGGCGGAATTGTGGCAGTACAAAGTAACCTTGCTATAAAAGCTGGCACTTATATTGATTTAAATTTCATATATGTTTTACCTTAAATTTTATATATTTAAATTTAACATAACAACTAATTTTTATAACTAACTTAAATCCAAACAAATTACTTGCCTTTAGCCTAACATAAAATACTTTCTAAAAAATGTTATCAGTTTAATTAACGCAGTTTAATTAACCGGGTATATATAATTTTTAATTAATTTAAATTGTGTATTTTTCTAACATTTTTATTGTAAAGATTTAAAAGCAATTAACCGTTTTTTTTTTTGGAATAATTTTAGTATGGAAATTAGAAAAATTGGAGCTAAGATTTGTTTATGCTTAATTTGTATTATAACCTTTACTGGTGGTTTAGCTGTAACCGTTCAAGCGGCAACATCCACCGCTCCTTTGCCTTTATCACAAGGCGGCACAGGAAAAACTGATTTTACTAAAAACGAGATTTTAATCACAGATAATAATAGCGACTTAACAACTCGTAATATGGTAGATGTTTTAGCTAGCGGTTCATCAAGTTTACTCTCTTCACAAGGGGTTTACAATTATAGTAATAAACACACTCTGACAACCACAAATGTTATAACTGTAAATAAAAATTATTTTGAAATAGCAAGTAATAATCCTGTAAGTATTATGAGAATTGGTAATTTAATGTCTATTACAGGTCCTTTTAGGGTTACTACATTGGTACCTAAATCGGATTTAGGCACAACTGTTTTCACCATTAACTCTGCTTATTTACCATACGATTATATTTCTGTAGACTGTTCTAATAACTTCCTTGGAACTTGGGGTACCGCTCAATTAGATTGTGGTTATAATGCTTCAACTGTAAAAGTAAATACTAATGAAAATATTCCAGTAACTGGCCCTAATTCTAGCGGATCTGGTTCTGACCCACGCTTTGTTGATATTAGTTTTATGTATTTGATGAAATAAAATATTATGTTGAGGTTTTTAAAAAAGATAACAAACTGGCGTGGAAAACTAGCTTGGATAGCTAGCATTAGTTTAGTTATAATAATTTTTGCCACAAGTTCAATGATGCCAAGCTATGCTTCGTCTAGCAGAGCAATTTTACCTGTGGCTAAAGGCGGCACAGGCATAAATGGGTTCTCGCCTAATAAAGCTCTAATCGGCAATGACACTAACAGTATACAAACCACTGGAATTGACACCACCCCTACACAAAACTCTAATAATTTAATTACTTCTGGGGCAGTATTTAACACCTTTAGTCAAAGTGATTTAACTGTGTCTAGCGTTATAGACATAAATACTAATCAGTTTCAAGGGGGACATGACATGTTAAAGGCCAGAAAATTAGGGCGGTTTATTTTGCTTCAAGGCCCTATTTTATTTACGAAAAGTATAACACCTAAGACTAGCTATACAATAGGCACTTTTCAAACAGGTTATAAACCGTATGGCTACGTAGCTGCAACTTGCTCTAATAATTTTGCAGCTGGCGATATTAAATACGGTGGTGGAACAATTCGTTTTGATTGTGGCGTAGACGGTGATGGAAATCTAAAACTACAAGCTGGATCTTCGGGAAGCGTACCAGTAGGTGCATATGTAGACATTAATTTTTTATATTTAATTGGCGGATAAAAGGAAAAAAAGTGAATAATTTAATTACACAATTAAAAACTTATACCAAAATTGACAGTCACATTAAAATCAATTTACAAACTATTGGTAAATTATCAGTCAGTTTATTAATTTGTTTTATATTAGGTTTAAATACTGGTAATTTAACAAACGCGGCTAGTTCTAGTTCAGTTTTGTCAGTGGCTAAAGGTGGCACAGGGGCAAATACTCTATCCAGCGGACAAGCCTTAATTGGCAATGGAGCTAATAATATACAAACAAAAGCCATAGATGCCTCTCCCCAAGCCAACTCAACTAATTTAATTACTTCAGGGGCTGCATTTAGTAATACAGGCTTACAAAATCTAAATAAAGCCGATATTTTAACTACGAGTGAATATTTTGATATGAATTTTACAACCCAAAATCCTAGTGTTAGAAAAGTGGGTAACATTATGGTAATTTCTGGACCTTTTAAAGTTATAAAAAAAGTCCCCACTAATGCAAAAATTACTATATTTACTATTAAATCTGGATTTCATCCATTTCCTTATACAGCGGTTAGCTGTTCAAATAATTTTTACGGTGCTATGCATGCTGGAACAGTTCCACCAGTTTTAGATTGCGTTTGTAACGGCCCAACTTTAGCTGTTCAGGCTAGTTCAAATGGACTTGATATTAATACTTATGTAGATTTAAACTTCATTTATATGCTGCCTTAATTTTTATATATTTAAATTTAACATAGCAACTAATTTTTATAATTAACTTAAATCCAAACAATATTCGCAAATCTTAAACTTTTTAGTTTACAATTTAAGTCATAAAAAACTAGACTTTGAATAACTGCTAAACTATATTTTATGAGGTTAACCTTTATAAACCGGACAAAACCCAATCAACAGTCAGCTTATAAGCTACACAATTAATTTTATGAATAAATCAATTAAATTATCAAATATTTTAACCACACTTGTGGGAAAATTTATTAGAAGTGCGGTGCGGTTAAAATCCAATGCTAGTGCCTACCCCGGTTATATCATAGAAAAATTAAATCCTAAATACATAATTAACCAATTAAAGCAGCTGCCAAAAGGTGTGGTGATTATTTCTGGAACTAACGGCAAAACCACCACCACTAAAATCGTGGCAAATCTGCTACAAGCTAACGGCCTAAAGGTTTTTACCAACCCCACAGGTTCTAATTTCATTAGAGGTGTTATTTCTGAAATCTTAGCTAAAACTAATCTTTTAGGGCAATTAAAATACGATATAGCGGTTTTAGAATTAGATGAAGCTTACGCTGCCCAATTTATTAAAATTTATCAACCAGAATACGCTTTACTTTTAAATGTGGCTCGCGATCAACTAGACCGTTTTGGCGAAATTGATAAAACAGCAGCTATGTTAAATGAAGTCTCCTTAAACACCATCAAGACAGTTGTTTTAAATGCTAATGATCCACATATTGCCAACCTTGATGTATCAGCTAAAAAAGTTTATTTTGATATAGCCAAAAACTTACAAAAACTATTTATTAATGATAATCAATTACACGCAGATGACCAATTACGCAGAGATGACCTGTTACACAGAGATGACCTGTTACACAGGGGCGACCAATTACTCGGGCAATCTAAAATATCTATACTAAATATTAAAAATAATCAGACAACTAAACAATCAATTAATAGCATTTGTCGTTTACGCAAAATTAAATCCACCGTTGAAACAGAGGCTGAAATTGAGATAATTGACCCTATTAGCCAAAAGAGCCAAGTTTACAACTTTAAACCAAATCTTAAAGGCGTTTATAATTTATATAATGCCACTGGTGCTTTAGCCTTAGTCAAACAAATTATACCTCAAGCTGATAATAATAAATTAATTAAAACCTTATCCACAATTAAACCAGCTTTTGGCAGAGGCGAAACTATTATCATAAAATCAAACCAAACAGACTTCGCAGATAAAACTATTGACCTAATTTTAGTTAAAAACCCATCTGGTTTTCGCTTAGCTCTATCTAGCTACAATAATGACAATATACCAAGTCTGATAATTATTAATGACAATTACGCCGATTCTCGTGATATTAGTTGGCTATGGGATGTGAATTTTACACCTTTGCGAAAAAGCCTAGTGGCTACTAGCGGTACACGAGCTTATGATATGGCTTTGCGATTAATTCACGATAATATTGCAGTTAAAAAAGCAAATTGTGATATAGAACAAGCTATTAACTTAAGTTTAAAGTCTAATAAGCCAATTTTAAGAATCTACGCCACTTATACTGCTATGCTAGAAACTAGACAGGTTTTAGCAAAATACACTAAAATAGCTAAAATAGGAGATTAATTATGGAGTTTAAGGTTTTACAATTATATTCTAATGATATGAATATATATGGTGATTGTGGCAATATCTTAGCTCTTAAACGCCGATTAACTCTTTATAATATTACAGCTAAAATTATAGAATATAATCAAGGTGACGCTTGGCCGAAAAATATTGATATAATTATGGGCGGCGGCGGACAAGATAGTGGACAAAACAAAATAATTAATGATTTATATAAAATTTCATCCAATTTGCAAAACTTAGCTCAAAATAATACACCTATGCTAATGGTCTGCGGTCTTTATCAGCTTTTTGGCAAGTTTTTTAAAACCAAAGACGGCGAAACTTTAAATGGCATTGAAATATTTAATATAGAAACCTATGGTAAAGATAAAAGATTAATTGGCAATGTTATAGCTAAATCAAATCAATTTGGCACACTAGTGGGCTATGAAAACCATAGCGGGCAAACCTACCTTTTAGACAATATTGAGCCATTAGCCGAATTAGTTACGCTAGGTGCGGGTAATAATGAACAAGACAAAAACGAGGGTTGTATATATAAAAACTGTCTAGGAACTTATTTACACGGATCGTTTTTACCTAAAAATCCAACTATAACCGATTGGCTAATTAATCAAGCGGCTAAAAACCGAGGTTTTAATTTAACTACTATAAACACGCAAAAATATCAATATAGGGCAAAAGGTATAAATTATTTAACTGGCGTTGAATATTTCACCAAACGGGCTCGGCAAATAGCTAAAAAACTAAAACGGTAAGTGAAAAGCCGGTAAAAATAAAATGTCTGAGTTAATGACAAATTATATTGATGGGAATAATAAAAGTCCTGAGCAAATAGTTCGAAGTTTAAAAAATGGCGAAATCATTAAAATTCAGACTGACACTTTACCCGGACTAATTTGCGATCCCTATAATAAAACTAGTGTTGCTAAAATTTTTACTATAAAAAAGCGACCAAAAACAAAAAAACTACCCATTTTAGTGCCAAATAACTGGCAAGAGGACAAATTAATAGAACCATGGACGCTTTTAGAAAAACGACTTATAACTAAGTATTGGCCTGGAGCTTTAACTATTATCAAACACTTTATTACGCCTAATCCACCATATTTAGGGGAGGATTTAGAGAATGATGAAAATTTGGTGAAATGTGAAACTAAAGAAAAAAGCAGTGTAGCTTTACGATGTCCTAATTTTGCCCTATTATTGCAAGTTTTAGCTAAGTTCGGACCTGTGGCAGGAACTAGTGCTAATATATCTGGACAAAAACCCAAAATTAAAACTCGTCCAAGTGACAAAGTTTATTTTAATACCAAAACTTATTCTAAAGGCTCAACTATTATAAAAGTAATTAATAAAGATATAAAAATAATTAGAAACGGTGATTTAAATTTAACAAAATGATTTAAATTTGTACAAAATCAGTGATTTTTAACTAATTTAACTAAACTAAATTATAAGCCTTTAACCAATAATAAAACGGTAAAATTAGCAATTTTGAAATGTGTAAAAATTGTGATAGTATATAATTATGTTAAAAAGATTGGTGACCTTTAGCTTGCCATTAGCTTTGTCAATAACAGCTTTAACTAGTTGCTTTACGAGTTTACCAGCTTGGACTGATGATGTTAATGACAACGGCACTAGTGTTTCAAATGAGTTTACTATACAACCACAAATTTCCTCTACTGGACAAGAAACATCCAATATAGTTACTTCAAATCTTGTACAATGGGCTTTAACAACTTTAAAAGTACCTTTTTCGCCTGTTTTAAGCGGTGGACAAAATCCACAGAATAACGGACAGGGCTTTTTACAAATTGAAGGTGCTAAAAATAATGTGCCTGTGGCTAAGGGCAACACTTATGTGCCAGGACAATGTACTTGGTACGCTTATAATCGCCGTGCTCAACTTGGTTTAAAAGTCGGGGCTTTTTGGGGCAACGCTTTTGATTGGGCAGCCTCAGCTAAAAGTGACGGCTATTCAGTTAACAATAGCCCTCGCGTTGGCGACATAATTGTATTTTCTGCAGGACAAGATGGTGCTGGAAGTTTAGGACATGTTGGTATTGTTGAGGAAATTGGTGCTAATAATACAGTTAGAATATCGGAGATGAATTATCTAGCACCCTTTAATTACAACGAACGATGGATTTTTAATGCTGACCAACATATCTTCATCCACTAGCCAATCACAGTCTATACCTACCCCATACGAAGATTTATTACAATTTATTTTAAATAAAGGCTCTGCTAAGGCTGATCGGACAGGCGTTGGCACAACAAGTTATTTTGGAACTCAAATTAGATATAATTTAGCTGACGGTTTTCCACTTATTACCACTAAAGAAGTGCGTTGGCGATCAATTATTCATGAATTATTATGGTTTTTACAAGGCTCATCAAATATAAAATATTTACAAGACAACAAGGTTGGTATATGGAATGCTTGGGCCGATGAACAGGGTGAATTAGGACCAGTTTATGGTGTGCAATGGCGAAGTTGGCCAACTTATGACGGTCAAACTATTGATCAAATTAGCCAAGTTATTGAACAAATAAAGCATAACCCCAATTCACGACGCTTAATTGTAACAGCCTGGAATGTGGCATTAATTGATAAAATGGCTTTACCGCCTTGTCATATGATGTTTCAATTTTATGTCAACGATGGCAAACTTTCCTGTCAACTATATCAAAGATCAGCTGATTTATTTTTAGGCGTGCCGTTCAATATTGCCTCTTATTCTTTGTTAACCCATATGATAGCTCAGCAAACTAATTTACAAGTTGGTGATTTTGTTTGGACTAGTGGGGATTGTCATATTTATAATAACCATATAGAACAAATTAAATTACAGCTATCAAGAAAAGCTTACCCCTATCCAAATATTAAAATTAAAGAACGACCATCAATTTTTGATTACCAATTTGACGATTTTGAATTAATAAATTACCAACATCATCCATTTATAAAAGGGGTTGTTGCTGTATAGTGGAAAAGCAAATCGGTCTTATATGGGCTGAAGCTTATTCACAAGATGGTAGGCCACATGCCATAGGTTATAGGGGCAAAATACCTTGGCATATACCGGAGGATTTAAAATATTTTTCCAAACTAACCCATGGCGGTACAGTTATTATGGGGCGAAAAACTTGGGAGTCTTTGCCAGATAAATATAAGCCACTGCCAAACAGAAAAAATATTGTTATAACTTCTAATCCTGCCCAAATTAATAATCCCCAGGTTTTAACTGTCACTTCCATAAAAGAAGCTATTGCTAGATCCAATACTGAAAAAATTTGGTTAATTGGCGGAGCCACAATTTATAGAGCTGGTTTACGATATGCTAATACAGCTTATATAACCAGAATTAGAAAAAAAGTTGCAGCTGACACTTTTGCACCACAATTAAGGGGTTTTTGGAAATTACAAAATACTAGTGATTGGATGTTATCAAGCACTGGTGAACAGTTTTGTTTTTATAAATATACTAAAAAACCACCACTTTTTAATTTAGGTAAAATGGCTTCTAAAGTTGAGGATACTTATGTCAAACACAATATTGCTTGGCTATCAAGAAAGCGAAAAGTCACTTTTGAAACTTATATTAGTTATGGCAATGATAAAAGAGTACGAATTTTAGCTAGAGCAGTTTTGGCCTCATCTAAACGAAATCCCAATGAATTGCGACGAGGTTTTAGAACTTTAGCCGCCGCACAAGTGCCAAATATTGCGGTTTGCGTAGCGATTAATGGCAAGGAATTAAACCAAACTTTTCAAACAGATCGCGGCGGCTATATTGATCAATATATTGATTTAAACTTGCCATCTGGTCATCATAAAATACAGTTTTGGACGCCAGATAATTCGCAAAAAAAATCTTTGGGTTATTTAGTTATTATTGATAAAGCAACGCGTTGGGGTATAATTAGTGATATTGATGATACTATTATGGTTAGCAAAATACCATCAATTTTATTAGGAGCCTATAACTCCTTATTTAGAAGTCCTAATAAAAGACAAGCTGTTTATGGCATGAAAAGGCTTTTTGCCAGTTTACATAATAGGTTTAAACAAGTGGCAGTTTTTTATGTTTCCACAGCTCCTTGGAATATTTCCCAAACAGTTAAAAACTTTTTAAAAGCTAATGATTTTCCCTATTCGCCATTTATTTTACGAGATTTTGGGCCAACTGGAGAAAAATTATTTATAACTGGTAGAGAACACAAAATTCAAGCTATCCAACAAATTTTTGCTGATTTTCCCGATATGCAATGGATTTTAATTGGCGATGATGGTCAAATTGACCCCTCTATTTATCGCGATATAGCTGATCTTTATCCTGAAAAAATCAAAAGCATTATTATCCGCCGTTTATCAGGATCGGAATTATTTTTAAATCATCTAATTCCTGTATCTTTTGAAAATCCGTTTACTAAACGAGTAAACTATAAAAGTATTCCAGTGATTGCCGCTAACGACGGTTATAAATTACGACAATTGGTGGAAAATATATTAAATTAATGACTGGTTTATTTAATACTTAACTATAATCCACTTAATTTTTTAATCAATCAATAATCAATTTTGGGCGTTTGAATTATTTCAGCATCACCGTTATAAAAAATTAAACCCCGACCCACGCAAAAATCATTCCTCCGACATCTAGGCATAGGTATATAAGAAAAACTTTGAGAAAATCTATCGTCAGGTTGTAAAATAATTGATAAACTCGCTCGTTTCAACAAATTTACAATTTTCCACAATTCAGCAATTTTATATTCTGGCATTTCCACCAATAGCGTTTGATTAGTTTCCAGACAATTATTTATTCTACTTATAACCTTGTCAAAAGCCACAGTTGAATTCAAATTATAAATATTATTAATTATTTCAACTTGGGGTTTTTGATATTTTATAAGATTAATTAAATTAGTTTTACCAGACTTTGGCGGACCAGTTATTACCACTAAACCATTTAAATCAATTTGCCAAACTTGTAAATCACTATATTTAACACCTAAAATAACTTTGTTTGACTGTTGTAAATGTTGTATTTTAGCAAGTTCAAGTTTAACGGGTAATTTTTTTAAAATATCAGTTGGTTTTATATTAGCTTTAGACTGTTTAACAGATAATTGATTAATTAAACTGATTTTTTTAGCTGGGTCTTTATCAATAATTATTGTCTGAACCTCTAAACCATTATAAATTGCTCGCCCGCTAGGAAAATCACTAACAAAATTATTTTTATCTATACATAATAAAAGACAATCTTGTTCAGCCACCATTTTAAATATTAATCGACTAGCAAAACAACTTAACATTCTGCCGCTAATGGCACTGACTGTATCAGCTGTCAACACCACAGTTATATTAACTGCCCTACATGATGAGATAATAATCATAAGTTTTGTCATAAAATTATCATCATAAAAACTATCATAAATCTGTTTAAAAAGTTGCCAATCATCAATTATCAAATAGATGGCTGGCTGCTGTGTCTTATTAGAATCAGCTTTAGTAAAATTGTTAGATTTAACGACTGGCAAATTGATATTAAACCCATTACTAACAGCTTGTCTGGTTTTTATAAGAGCGATTAATTTATCAAATAATCTATCAATTAATTCTTGGTCGTTAATATCAATTACATTACCCACAGTTAATAAACTATTTAAATTAAATAATGACTGGCTAGAAATTATATAAAATGACACATCGTCTAATAGAGCAGCCGATTTAATATAAACCATTGATTCTATAAATGTACTCTTACCAGACCCAAAACTGCCAAAAATCAGCAAATTACCATCATGCGCCGGTGTATACTGCCAAACTTGTCGACTTTGTTTATCTGGAATATCAATAACTCCTAAAGCTGGTGAATTATTTGAAGTTGACAAAAATAATTCATTAGAATAAAAATCTTGTAAATTAATAATATCAGGCAGTTTTTCCTGCCAGGGTTTATAAGGTTTGGACAATTTAGAATTAATAAAATCAAGCTTTATAGATTGAATTAGACTATCTAAAAACTCCTGATTATCTATAAAAGGACTTTGAAATTGAATTAATTTATCACTACCACATTTAATAGCTGCTCTACCTGGAACTTTAATATCAAAATGAGCAGCTATAGATGAGCCAATTATATCTTTGGAATCAGCTTCATCAGCCACTCTTAAAGCGATTCGCAAATTAGTGTTAGCTCTCAAATTATCTTTTATAACTCCTGATGGTCTTTGAGTGGCTAAAACTAAGTGCAAACCCAAAGATCTACCACGAGCCGCAATATCAATTAAACCATCTAAAAACTCAGGTATATCATTAACTAAGGCAGCTAGTTCATCAACCACAATTATTAGGGAACTAGGAGCAAATTGTGGGTATTTAGCTTGCATACCCGCTAAGTCCGATACGCAATATTTATTAAAAATCTTTTCTCGACGCAAAAGTTCAGCTTTTAAAGAAATCTGAGTTCGTTGAAATAATTTAGGTGATAAATCAGTAACTAAACCCACACAATGAGGCAATTCACTAAAATTTGCCAAAGCTGAACCACCTTTATAATCAATTAATAAAAAATTAATTTGGGAAGGAGGCGTGGATTTTGCCAAAGACAAAATCCACGCTTTAATGAATTCGCTTTTACCAGAACCCGTTGTACCGCCAATAAAAACATGTGGCCCATCTTGAACCAATGATATATTAACCACGCCTTGATCAGACAAACCTAAAGGTGCGGTTAATTTATAATTACAAGGTTGATTGACTATATAACTTTGGCTAAATTGCGAAAAAGGTAAATTATTAACTAATTTACCAGCCACCAATTTAGCCAGAGGGTCTTTAAGTTGATATAAAGTTTTTAATGCTAAATTATATTGATCTATAGCAAAAAAATCAAAATCTTTTATAGGGATTTTATATGATAATTTGATATTATAAACAACTTTATTCATAATATCAATCACGCTTTTGCATAAAGCTGGTAAATTATTTTTAATTTGGCTAAAACCTAAAATATGACAGTTACTATTAGTTTCAACATATTCAATAGCCGATTTAAACTCCTCTAAACAAAATATTAAACAATTTTCCTTATCTAAATTAACTAAACTTTCAAACGGTATATAATGTGGCAAATATTCTAAAAAGGCTAAATAGTTTTTTAAATTAGTTTTAGCTATATAAGAAATTTTTAGATCTCGCGGTCGATGCAAAACTGTTAATTGCAAAACTATATTTAATAAAAACTGATAAGTTAGTTGAAAATCGCCAAAAACTCCTAATGAACCAATTTGTTTAATATCAAGTGTTAGAGGACTATTAACCAAAGTTTTAGCTAATTTCTTTAAATTGTCTAATCTGAATGCAGCTGATGATTCTAATTGATTATTATTATCAACTAATTTTATAGAGCTAGGCGTTTCACCTAGACCAAGCCGAATAACCAGAAATTGTTTATCATCAATGTCGCGACACCATAAAAGCGATGATAAGTTTTTAGCAGAATCAATAATTTGATGGATTGGCGGAAAAACTTGATGTCTAACTTCCAGCTCTTTAGTTTTAGCATATAAAATTTGCCTTTGTAATAAATCAATTTCATTAAACCATTGCTTAGTTTGTTTAACATTTTTACGTTTATGATTAACTTTTGTATCAATAAAATTAGCCACAACTATCAAAGGTGACACAGCCATAAAAGCTATTGACATAGGATTAGGATTAACTAGAAACATCACAATACCTAAAATTAAAGGTGCTAAAGACGCCACTATAGGAAAACGGGCTTTATTATTATCTAAAGCTAGTTTAGGAACTTTAAATTCTAAAGTATCAAATCTCTTTAAAACATGAGGCGATGGTAAAAATGCCTGTTTAGACATTTTAATTTTTTCTATTAACTAATTGAGTTTCATAATTAACAATTTCTAAATCACTACGAGATAAGTTATTAGATAAAAAACCATCAAAAGCTAAATTTTTTACAGGGTAAAACTTATCTATTTGAGGAGCATAGATTTGCATCTGGTGAACATTAATTGGATCAGACGGTTTTGCTTTCCCTGCCACATTTAAATCATTTCTCGGCAGAATAATTGTTTCCCAATTAGACGATTTAGGATTATCTTTTAAATCTAATTTTGCCACTGGATCATTAGCAAATTCATAGGCCAGAACTTTTATTTTAGAATAAATTTCAAATCTACCTATAGGAGCTGCAAATGTCACAATTTGTTTAATATT
>JAITSD010000034.1 GCA_031288055.1 Candidatus Opitulatrix roisinitermitis
ATTTATTAACAACCCTGCCTTCAGGCAGTAAAGAAGTGGTCCAAGCTACTTGCCGCAGTTAAATAAATTCAAAGTCTTATAAAACTGAATTTAAAATTTCTGCAGCTGCTATTTGATCAATTACTTTTTTATACTGTTTAGACTTTTTGCCAGTTTCACATAATTTTTGGGTAGCCAAGGCTGTTGTAAATCTCTCATCAACCAAACTTATTTGACAAACTCTTAAAAAACTATCTCCTAGAAGTTGTTTTAAAGTTGGTTTTAAATCAGTCTCTAACCACTGTTCAATAATATTAGCAGCGTAAGATTTTTGACCTTGTAAATCAATTGGATAACCTATAAAAATTTGACTAACTTTTTTATCTTTAACCACTTTAGCTATTTGGTTTACCGCCAAATTATCATTAAATATAGTTTTGTAAGGCATAGCCATTATATAAGGTGGCATAGCTATAGCTAGACCAATACGAGCTTTACCGTAATCAATTCCTAAATATGTCACTTAATTAATTTAAATATTTTTTATTTGATTTTTAACATAAACCACAGCTTGAGGTATTTTAGCAACATTTGATCCACCACCTGTGGCAAATTCAGGTCTACCGCCGCCCCCTCCATCTAAAAACTTTGTAACACTTTTCACAATCTCACCAGCTTTTAGACCTTTTTCCACAGCTAATTTATTAGACAAACAAACTATAAAAAGTTTACTATCAGCTATACCGATTAACATAATAAAACTAGCTATATTAGAACTCAATTTATTTTGTAATTTTTCCGCCACTTGTTTTAAAGAATTAATATTGTTAGCATCAGTTATATTCTCTACAATACAAGTTATATTATTTATTAGCACAGCTTTTTTAAGCAAATTGTCCGCTGAAGCTAATAATTGATTCTTTCGTATTTGAGTTATGGTTTTAGCTTGAGCCTTTAATTGTTCCATTAAGGATTTAACCTTATCAGTTAATTGATCCGGTGAAGAGTTTAAAAGACCTGTTAACTGGTTAACTAAAGCTTTCTCTTTAGCGTGATATTGACTAGCCTTTGTACCGACTAAAGCATCAACTCGCCTAACCCCTGATCCAATAGAAGATTCACTTAAAATTGAAATAAGACCTATTTGCGAAGATTTTGCCACATGTGTGCCGCCGCATAACTCCCTAGACCAAGTATCGCCTATAGAAACTACCCTAACAATATCACCATATTTTTCTCCAAAAATAGCCATAGCTCCGGACTCCAAAGCTTTATCATAATTCATCAATTTGTCAGCTACATCTAAGTTTTCCTCTAATAAAGTATTAACTCTAGATTCCACCATTTGTAAAGCTTCATCAGTCATAGGACCATCATTTCTAAAATCAAACCGTAAACGACCTGGTTCATCTAAAGAACCAGCTTGAGTGGCGTGTGAACCTAATTGTTCTTGTAAAGCTTTATGAATCATATGTGTGGCACTATGAGCTCGACAAATAGCTTTACGGCGTTCTAGATCAATAGTAGCTACTCCTTTATCACCCACGGTCAAAACACCTTCAGTTAAAGTTCCAGTATGAACAAATAATCCAGTTAATGGTTTTTGCACATCTTCAATATTGAATAACGCTCCATTAGAAAATTCAGCAATACCTATATCAGCTACTTGACCGCCTCCTTCAGCGTAAAATGGAGTTTTATCAAAAATAACTTCCACTTGACTAGGGGCTTTGGCTAATGACACAGGTTTGCCGTTTTCAACAATAGCCAAAACTCTTATATCGCTATTAGCAGTTTCATAACCTAAAAATTGAGTTTCAGCTTTTAATTCTTTAACAACTTCATTATAAGCAGTTGTATTGGTTTTAGCCTGGCGTTTAGCTAAATAAGCCTGTCTAGCCCTTTGCTTTTGTTCACTCATAAGTTGTACAAATTTATCTTTATCAACTTTTACACCAGCTTCAGCAGCCATTTCTAAAGTTAACTCTATAGGGAAACCATAAGTATCGTGTAATTTAAAAGCATCTTCACCCTGTAAAATTCCAGATGGTTTTTTAGCATCTAGACTAGCTTGATTGAATAATTTTGTACCCGATTTTAAAGTTTTAGAAAATATATCCTCCTCTTTTACAGTTTTAGTTAATACTTCATTATAGGTCTTTGATAGCTCTACATAACTTGGGCTCATAGCCTTTAAACTAGTATCAAATAAATCTTTCATAATTGGTTTGTCATAACCCAATAAACGGACTGATCGAATAGAACGACGCAATAATCGCCGCAAAACATAACCTCGTCCCTCATTTGAGGGTACTACACCATCTGACATAATCATTAAGGCGGAGCGAATATGGTCTGCTAGAATCCGCATTTGAATATCATCAAAATTATTTCTACCATAAGCCTTATCTGTTAAATTAGCTACCTTATCAATAACTGGTCTGATTTCGTCAATTTCGTAAATATTTTTTTTGCCTTGTAAATATGTAGCTAATCTCTCCAAGCCCATACCAGTATCAATATTTTTAGTTGGTAAATCACCCACTATATCAAACTGTGTTTTACTTTTAACATTGTCAATTTGCTGATATTGAAAAACCAAATTCCAAATTTCCACAAAGCGATTATCATTAACTCTAGGCCCTCCATCAATTCCAAACTCAGAGCCAAAATCTAAACAAATCTCTGAACACGGCCCGCCTGGACCAGCAGCTCCAGTGTGCCAATAGTTTTCAGCTCGCCCTAATTTTTGAATTCTATCATTTGAAAAACCTGTTATTTCTTGCCAAATCGAGGCTGCTTCTAAATCATCTTGATAAATAGTTATCCATAAAAGAGATGGGTATAGACCATATCCACCCTCACTTTGCGAAGTAGTTAATAATTGCCAAGCATATGAAATTGCTTCATATTTAAAATAATCTCCAAACGAAAAGTTACCATTCATCTGAAAAAAAGTTCCGTGTCTAGTGGTTTTACCCACCTGATCAATATCAGCTGTGCGAACACATTTTTGCACAGTTGCTACTCTTTTATATGGAGCGGGTTTAACTCCTAGAAAATAAGGTATAAATGGCACCATGCCAGCTATTGTAAATAGAGTTGATGGGTTTGGTGAAATTACTGAAGCAGATGGTAAAAGTTTGTGATTTCGTTTTTGAAAGAACTGATTAAACCGATTTTTAATTTCAAAAGATTCCACTTGTACAAATTACAATTCTTAAATTACTTTTTTATTCACAAACAAATTTTTATTCCTAGCTATTTTTTAAATAACTTACCTTTAAAGGTTTTTA
>JAITSD010000101.1 GCA_031288055.1 Candidatus Opitulatrix roisinitermitis
GTACGCTAAATACTGATATTGATTGGTCAAGTGTTGATTTTAACGGTAAAACCGGCGTGACTAAAACTAATATGTGGCAAAACACAGTTTGGAATAATCATTATGTTTTGGTTAAAAATGTTGAATCAGTGGCGTTTTTGATTGCGGATAGCGGTATTAGTGATTCGTCTAGGATAAAAGTCAAAGGGGCTAGTTCAACTTTAAAAGCTGAAAACTCTAATCCATCAACCTTTTTAGGTGTGCCTAATTTAACTAGAAACAACATCACTAAAATATCTTTTCAAAATACTTTTCCAGTTTGTGCCAATCCAACAGATGTTTCGGTTGATGGTAAAGCCGGTGTAATAGCTTGTGTTAACAATTCCACTGAAATTGTTATAGGAGCTAATGAAGGGGTTTTAGCCAATGCTAATAGTGCTTATTTATTTGCTAATTTATCGGTTAATTCGGGGGTTGATATTGATTTAGACAATTTTAATAATGCGGTTTTAGATAATATGTCATTTATGTTTCAAAATTCAAAAATAAAATCTATTATAAATTATCCGTCTAATTTTGGTAGCACAGCTAGTAATATGCAATCAATGTTTGAAGAGACAACTTTTCCAGATGAATTTATTTTACCAGTTAGATTTGGTAATCGTGTTACAAATACCACAAATATGTTTACAGGAGCTATTTTAACTGGCAATATTGATTGGTCATTTACTGATTTTGACAATCATCCTGCTACAATCACAACTAGTATGTTTAATAATACGAGTTGGAATAATTATTTTATATTAGTTCAAGATATTGGTGATTTGACTTTTTTGACCACTAATACGGGTGCTAGTTTATCAAATATACAAATTAAAAGCCATAGTTCTGTTTTAAAAGCTGAAACTGTTAATCCGACTAATTTTTTAAATATGCCTAATTTGACTAGAGCTCAAATCACCAAACTAACTTTTCAAAAAACTTTACCTATATGTTCTAATCCCACAGATGTTTCAGTTGACGGCAAAAATGGAGTTTTAGCTTGTGTTACTGGTACTGAAATAACTATTGGATCTAATGGCGGAGTTGTAGCTAATGCCAATAGTCAATATTTGTTTGCTAATTTAACTAATTCTAATGGTGTTGACTTTGATTTAACTCATCTTTATACGTATCTTACCACTGATATATCAGCCATGTTTCAATCAACAATTATAAAATCCACACCAAATTGGTCAGATGCTTTTGCTGATTTAGCTACTAATATGACAAACTTATTTCAAAACGCTAGTTTGCCTGATGGTTTTTCTTTGCCTCAAAGTTTTGGTTTAGCTGCTGATAATATGTCGAATGCTTTTCAGGGAGCCACATTAAAGGGGAATATTAATTGGTCAAATAGTGATTTTAGTGATAAATCTGGTGTAAATGTTACTAATATGTTTAAAAATACAACTTGGAATAATTACTATCTTTGGGTGGCAAATCAGGATTCATTGGTTTTTTTGACTAATAATACTTCAGCTTTAGCTTATATCAACATTAATATTAAAGGCACAGTTTTAAAAGCTGAAGTGGCTAATCCGGTGACTTTTTTAAATTTAGCTAGTCCCACTAGAGATGCCATTACTAAAATAACTTGGCAAACCACTTTACCCACATGTTCTAATCCAACAGATCTTTCAGCTGATGAAGCTGGTGGCATTTTAGCTTGTGTTGTGGCAAGTAAGCAAGTTATAATAGGTTCTAAAAATGGTGTATTAGCCAATATTAATAGTAGTAATTTATTTGCAAATTTAAAAGTTAATGACGGAGTTAGTATTGATTTTAGTGGTTTAAATACCGTGGCTGTAACCGATATGACAAATATGTTTCAAAATACTTGGTTAAAATCTATGGCTAATTGGCCACAGGGCTTTGGTAGTCAAACCATTAATATGTCATCTATGTTTAATAATGCTAAATTATTTTATGGGTTTACATTACCTGATGGTTTTGGGTCTAAGGCTTTAGATATGTCGTCTATGTTCAAAAATTGTATACTTCCAGCGCGATTTGTTTTCCCATCTATTTTTGGGTCTAAGGCTATTAATATGTCATCTATGTTTGAACAGTCTTATTTTCCGCTTAATTTTGCTTTTTTGGATACATTTGGTAATAGTGCCACAAATATGTCATCAATGTTTCGGGGTGCTGGTATAACTAATTATGTTGATTGGGGAGATAATTATTCTTTTAAAGACCATCCTGAGGCTAATAAAACAGATATGTTTACAGATACCAGATGGAGCGTTAATGGCGGTGTTATATGGGTGGCCGATTCTGTGGCTGAAGCTTTTTTAACAAATAATACTGGTGCCACGGTTGATAATATTAAGACTAGAAACCTTAGTCATACTTTAAAAACTGCTGGTTTTAATGATCAATTGTTTTTAGGGATTCCCGGTTCAGATAAAAAAGATATTCATCAAATATTTTTTCAAAATAAGTTTCCTACCGTTTGCAGTACTTTAACTGATGTGTCGGCGGATGACAGCCGAGGGGTTTTGGGTTGTTTTAATAACGGTAATATTATTATAGGAGCACCTGGCGGAGTTGTGGCAAATTATAATAGTAGCAATTTGTTTGCTCGCCTATCTTATTCTTATGGAGTTAATATTTATTTAGATAATTTTGTGGCGTCTGGTATACAAATAATGGATCATATGTTTGCTGGAGATAGCGGGGACAAAAATTTAACTACTATTAATGTCGTTACAAATATACCATTAAATTTTGGTACTGCTCCGCAGACGAGTGCACCATATATGTTTTCATATGCGGTATTGGAAGGATTTGAGTTTCCGCACGATTTTGGGAGCTTTATTTCTAATGCACGCAATATGTTTGCTAATTGCAGTTTACCTAACGGTTTTACTGTGCCTAGTAAACTTACTATTACTCAAGATATGAGGTCTATGTTTTCTGGTGCTTCGTTGCCAGCGGGATTTAATATTCCACACGATTTTGGTTCATTAGCTTTGGACACATCAAATATGTTTGATAATGCCAAATTAAATGGTGATATTGATTGGTCGTATGTGGACTTTAGTGGTAAAAGTAGTGTTACTAAAACTGATATGTTCAAAGATACAGTTTGGAATAATCATTTTATTTTAGTTAAAAATATTGGATCAGTTAATTTTTTCATTACTGATAGCGGCATTAGTGATAATTCTAGAATAAAAATTAAAGGAACTAATAATACTTTAAAAGCTGAAGTGGTTAATCCTAGTACTTTTTTCAATTTAAGTTCACCAACTCGTGCTCAAATCACTAAAGTATCTTTCCAAAATACTTTTCCACTTTGTGATAATCCAACTGATGTGTCAGCTGATGGTAAAGGCGGAGTTATAGTTTGTGTGGTGAATAACACTGAAATTGTTATAGGAGGTAGTGGTAAAACTGTGGCTAATACTAATAGCAGTAATTTATTAGCAAATTTGTCGGTTAATGACGGAGTTGACATTGATTTAACTAATTTAGACACTGCAACAGTTACAGATATGTCAAATATGTTTGCTGCTAGTAAATTGAAATCTACGCCAGTTTGGTCAGACAATTTTGCTAAAGTTTCGCCTAATATGGCTTATATGTTTTCAGGCACATTATTACCAAATAATTTTTCTTTACCAAATGATTTTGGCCGTGCGGTTACTAATATGGCATACATGTGGCAAAATTGTATTTTTCCGGTTGGTTTTGTTTTGCCAGATGGTTTTGGACAAGCTGCTATTAGTATGATACATATGTTTGAAGGGACAACTTTTTCAACTGATTTTACTTTATCAAGCAATTTTGGTTTTGCGGCAGGGGATATGTCATATATGTTTTCTAAGGCCACTTTAAAGGCTAATTTAGATTGGACGAAAACTAATTTTGATAGTCGTTTAGAAGCTGGTGTGGCAAAGACAGCAATGTTTGATGGGGTGGTTTGGAATAATTATTATATAAAGGCTGTTAATTTAGAGTCAAGAGATTTTTTAACTGATGGTACAGAGGCTGTAGCAGACATTAATATCAAGGCTGGAGATATTGTGACTTTAAAAGCTGAAGGATCTGATCCGAGTCTTTTCTTAGGGATTCCGGGATCATATAGATATGCTATTTCTAAAATAATTTGGCAAAATGCTTTGCCAACATGTTCTAGTCCGGTTGATGTTTCAAGTGATGGCGGTGGAAAGATTATAGGTTGTGTGATAAATGACACTGAAATTGTTATAGGCTCTAATGGTGATATTGTGGCAAATGCTGACAGTAGCAATTTATTTGCTAATTTAACTAAGTCTACTGGGGTTGATATTAATTTTAAAAACTTATATGTTAATGACATAAATAAAATGATTTCCATGTTTAAAAAATCAAAAATACAATCTATTACAAATTTGTCTAATCATTTTGGCGTTAAGACTGATGATATGTCAGATATGTTTTTTTCGGCCGCTTTACCAGCTAATTTTTCATTGCCAGCTAAATTTGGTTCAGCCGCCAAAAATATGTCAGGTATGTTTCGTAAAACTTCATTGCCAACTAATTTTTCATTGCCAGACGGGTTTGGGTCTCAAGCTAATAATATGTCATATATGTTTTTATATATTGATTTATCAAACCTCAATAATTTTTCGTTGCCTGATAATTTTGGGTCTCAAGCCACCAATATAGCAGATATGTTTTTTGGTTCAAATTTACCTGCTAATTTTGTTTTGCCAGCAAACTTTGCCTCAGCTACACAAGATATGTCAGATCTATTTGCTAATGCAATTTTATCTGGTAATATTGATTGGTCAGGCACAGATTTTAGTGGTAAAACAGGTGTAAATAAATCAGATATGTTTTCTGATGTAAATTGGAATAATTATTATATTTTAGCTAAAAATACCGAATCGGTTAAGTTTTTGATTACCGATAGTGGCATTAGTGATACCTCTAGAGTTAAAGTTAAATAACACAGGGAGAAGTTTAAAGTTTATTTTTTAATAAATTAAAAATTGTTAAAAAATTTGTTAGTTAAAAATTTTGGTAATTTCTGAAATTGTTATAATCTTTAATTAGACGATAAATTACATTGATGTAATTTAGAGTTATAATTTATAAATATCTTATAAATTACAGAATTTGAAAGGGAATTATGTGGGGTTTATTTGAAAGCAGTAGTGATTCGCAGAGTGTTACTAAAATAATTAAAACTTTTTTTACAAAACAAGAAAACGCTTCACAATGGCGAGAATATGCTTTGTGTTCTCAAACAAATCCTATAGCATTTTTCCCTGATAAAGGCGGTTCCACTCGTGATGCTAAATCAGTTTGTACAAGTTGTGTGGTTCGCGATGAATGTTTAGAATATGCTTTAACTAATGATATACGATATGGTATATGGGGTGGCAAATCAGAAAGAGAAAGACGACAACTTAAAAAAGACAACGATTTAGCTATTGAATTAGTTTCTTAAAGGTTTATTTTGACCAAAGTAGTTGCTTTTATAGTTACTAACGGTAATACTGCATGGCTTAATAAATCAATTTTTTCAAGTTTAGGGCAAACCCATTCAATTGATTCTTTATATATATGTGATATCGCTAAATCAGCCAATGCTCTGAAAGATGAACAGTTGAATCTATTTGTTAAACGCAGTTTTGATTCTAGAACTTCAGCTCAGAATAAAACTAGGATTTTGCCTAAAGTTAAAAAAATTAAAATAGAAGGTACAAAAAATTTTTCCAGCACTATTTTAAAAGCTGTCCAACAAGAATCTATTGATACAGAAAAAACTTTATTTTGGTTATTACATGATGATTCGGCAGCTTATCCTGACACTTTAGCTAAACAGTTAAAACAATTTAAAGATGGTGTTGGTATTGTGGGATGTAAACAACTTTTTTGGAAAACTAAAAAATTATTAGAAGTTGGTTATTCAATAACCCCATCGGGTAAAAGGGTTGATTTAATTTGGCCAGGTGAAATTGATCAAGGTCAACATGATGAAACTTTAGAAGTTTTTGGCGTCTCATTAGCTGGGGCTTTAATAGATGCTAAATTATTTATTTCTATTGTGGCTCTTAGAAGTTTTTATTCTATTTATAACGAATCAACTGATTTTTGTAATAAAGTTCATTTATCAGGGCATAAAGTTATAGTAGCCACTTCAGCTAAACTTAATCATATAGGAGCGTCTTATCGTGAACAAAGAGGTAAACTAAAAAGTTGGCATATTATAAATTCAGCAGCTTTTTATCGCTTTTCTAATACTTCGGGTTTTTATATATTACCTTTATTTTTATACTATATTTTGGCAGCACCTTTTAAAACGGCTCGTTCTTTTATTTTAAAGCAACCAGCCACTGCTTTGTCGGAATTTGTTTTACCTTTAACATTATTAGCTTATATGCCATTTATTTTGCGGCAAAGACTAAAATTAAAAGCTTTAAATAATCAATTTAGTAATAAAAAAGTTTTATCTTTTAACAAACTTTTTACTAATTATTCCACTAGTCGTGTGGTTCAAAAAGAACAAAAAGCTTATTATAGAGGAGCTTTAACTTCTGAGGCACTTCAGCCTACACCATTGGAGGAAGCTAGGTTGCAAAAAGTTAATAAAATGCGTCGTATAACCTTAGCCTTTTTAATCGCTTTGTTGTGTGGTTTAACCTTTGTTTTATTTGGGTCAGATATAATGAAAATATTTTCTGGAGGCTATTTTATGGGCAAGGGTTTGTCAACCTCTGGAGCGAATTTATCACAATTATGGCAAGCTGCTACAACAAATTGGGTGAGTTTTGGTCAGGGTTATAATATGCCTGGTAATCCAGTTTTGTTTTTATTAATTCCTTTAACTTTTTTGTGTAATGGTAGTTTACAATTAGTTCTGAACTTAGGATTTATTTTAGCTGTTTTATTAGCTAGTTTAGGTGCTTGGGCAGCCGCAGGTGTAATCACTAGACAAAACTCTTGGCGATTTTTAGCTGCTTTACTTTGGGGTTTTTGTCCTACTTTAATAATTTCTATTCAACAAGGTCATTTTCAAACCATTTTGGCTTGGATAGCTATACCGGTTTTATTTTATTCAATTATTAGAGCGTACGGCCTAGGGGTTAGAGATTTTCGTCAATTGAGAGAGTTCAATTGGCCATCTTTTGCTTGTGCTTCTTTAATGTTAGCCGTTATAGTTGCTACTTTGCCAGTTTTGTGTTTAATTATTTTAATAATTATTATTTTGTGTGTGCGACATATTGGCGGTCGCAGACGGCATTTGTTAGCTTTATTTCTGCCATCTGCCATAATTATTTCGCCATTAGTTTTCCAGATAATTCGTCACCCTTCATTTATTTCAATAAGGGCTTTATTTTCTGATTCTGCCACAAATTATTCATATGGCCAGCCAGGCGTTTGGCAAGCGATTTTGGGTTTACCAACACCTAAAAGTTTTCAAACAACCCATTTTAATAATTTATTATCAAGTGTTCATATATCACTTATTTTTGATATTGCTAGTTTGGCTTTAGTTAGCCTTATAGCAATTTTGGCTTTATATGTTTTAATTTGCCATATAAGAGTTCGTTATGCTTATATGTCATGGATTATTTTATTGTTATCAATTATTGTAAGTGCTTTAACTTCTAAAATAGTTGTAGGTGTTTTTGATAATAATAGCCTTTATGGTTGGACGGCTAGTTCATCGGGTATAACTATATTTGTTTTGCTTTGTTTAGCTTTGACATTATCAGGCAAAAAGTTTCCATTTAGTATATTAACTGTTGTAGCTATATGTTTTATGTTTTTAGCCGGAGTTAATATTTTTACATCTGGTGATGGCATAATTAATAATTTATCTCAGAATAATAATGTGCCAGCAGTTGGAGTACAAGAGCAAGACAAAAATTCTAATATGCGAGTTTTGGAAATCACCACTAATCCGGATGGTACTTATAACTATGCTATTTTGCGAAAGGCCAATCAGGAATTTGTTGATATTTCTGGCTATGTTAATGTTGATAGAGCTTTTGCTAACAAAGATGAAAATAGTCAGATTTTGGAAAAAGCTATTGCCACTATGGTAACACAACCATCAAATGTCAATATTGATAATTTAATTAAATATAATATTAGGGGTATATTAGTGCCAGCTAGTGAGGCAAAATCAACTTATTATGAAAATTTGGTTTCTCAAATTAATACTGTTTCTGGATTGCAAAGAGTTATTATTGGTCAAGAAACTGTTTATTGGCGAGTTGGTCAAAATATGGCTTCTCCTGTTATACCAGAGGAGCAAGCTAGAGCTAATAATAGTTTTATATCTTTTATTTGGAAATTGGTGGCCAGTTTTGTTATAATTGCTTATTTGTTAATGATGGTGCCTGTGGCAACAATTAGAAAATTTTTAAGTTAGAGTATATATATGAAAAAGAACTCTGTTTTAGCTGTTCTAGCATTATTTGTAGGCATTTCGTCTATCCTACTTTTCGCTTATGTACCCACCTTCGTGTTTTCAACGGCCGCACAGAGTTCTTTTTCGCCTTATAATATTGATGTTTTATCTCAACAAACTATTTGTTCTGGTGAAGTAATTTTACCAGATAAAACTGAATTAGACGGAGCAGACCCTAGTTTTGATCCTATGCCGGAAAAGCCACATTTACAAACCATTGTTAATACTAGTGGACCGGTGATTTATGGTTCGCTTTTTAATTTAGATGAAACTCAATCTCAAGATTTAAATCAGTCTGATATAAATTATTTATCTACTACTGATAAAAAACCTAAATTATTTGCCACAGCTTTTGATAATGCTAGCAATACGATGGGAGCGGCTGGAGTATCCTCATCATATATTACCAAGGGGGATTTAAAGGGTTTAGCTGTTGATAATTGTCAAAAACCAACTATGGATAATTGGTTAATTGGCGGTAATACGAACATTAAATCATCGCCTGTTTTAGTTATAAATAATTCGTCAGCTTCAGCTGGTACAGCAAATTTAGATGTTTACACAAATAATTCGCTTAATCGCCCCATTGATTATTCTGCTACAAAGAGTATTGCTGTGCCAGCACATTCACAAAAACGGGTTTTGCTTTCAGCTGGAGCTTTAAATCAAGCTGCTTTAGCTGTGCATGTTAAATTTTATGGAGCAGCTATGACTTCATTAATTCAATATTCTGAACTTGATGGTATAACTCCTAAAGGAGTTGATTTTATAAAGCCAGTTGTTCAATCTAATGAGCAAATAATTTCTGGTATATCGATAAAAGATAATTTTAGTGTGGAGTTAAGTGCCTTAGCTTTAAATAATACTTCAGCTAGCATTGAGTTTATAAAAACTGCTAATGATAAACTTAAAGCTGTTAGCCAACCGGAAGTTAGTAAAAAATTAGACATAAGTTTAAATAAAGCCCAAGTTAATCTTTCTGAAATATCTGGTTTGACGGCTGGAAATTATATGGTTAAAGTTCAAGCAGCTGATCCTTTAATCACGTCTGTTAAAGTTACTAATAAAAATGGCAATGAATCTGATTTAGCTTTTTTTACACCTTCTGTAGCTTCTAATAATACAGTTGCTATAATTCCTAGTAATCTAAAATCCGATATAATTATTTATCCTCAAAGTCAATCAGCTGAAGCTGATTTTGTTGTTTCGTTATATGGCGATAATGGTAAGATTATATCGCAAAACCATTATAATTTACTAGCCAACCAGCCTTATCATTTTTCCGAATCAAATATAAATAACCAATCTAAACAGTTAAATAAACCTGTGCAATTTGTTTTTATAAATAGCCAATCGTATAACACGAAAATATTTGCTGGTTCTAGTTTGTCTATGGCTAATAAACAGAATGAATATTTTATTTCTGGAGAAGTTTTTACTAATTTAGACACTTCCACTCAAACAGTTTATTTACAAAATAATTAATGTAAAAAACTTAGGTATTTTTCATATCCAAGTTTTTAAAAATAGTATTTTTAACCATTTTTGATAATCTATTTCTAAACCCACCCAAACTGGATAAAAATAAATTGATATAAGACTAGCTATAATGGCAATACTAACTATTGGCACAAATATTTTTAAAAAATAGTTTTTATTTTTAAATAAATTGTTATCAAAACAAGCTTGATTTACTGGTTGGTTATCTAAATTATAAAACTCATTAAATGGTTTTGTTAAAACAGAGTATATAGTTGTCACTAAACATATAATTATAAAAGGTAATATTATAATTGAATAAAACTGAAAAATTACTCTATTAGTGAAAATAAGCCAAGGACCTATACCAGCCGTTATGCCAATAAGACATAATATAATTGTTTTAGTGTTCAGATTCTTATTTAGTCTGGGAAATATCAAGTTTAGTATTAAATAAAGTATACAAACTAATCCTAGCCACCATATAAAGATATTGCCTAGACTAATAATTTCCACCACGCTAGTGTGTCCGTTAGTTGCTGTGGGCTGGCTTTGATTATAATACATAGCAGTTGGACGCAACATTAAAGGCCATTGCCAAGCGGCTGATTGGTAATTATGACCAGTATTTAAATTAATATGGAAATTATAGATTTTTTGATGAAATTGGGCTAAATTAGTTAATCTTTGCCAAATATTCAGATTTTGAATTTCTGGTCTATAAAGTAAATAAGGTGTCCAAGTTATTAGATAAACAAAAGCTGGTAATAGTGTAAAATCAACAATTCGGTGCCAAAAATTGCTGGTTTTTAAGTGTTGTATAAAGGTTTTTTGTTTTATATAAAATAAAATTTGTTTTGTAAAATAATAAATAGCAAATAGTATTAAAAATACTCCACCTGACCATTTAACGCCTAGGGCTAGTCCGCAAAAAATACCTACCCATGAAGGTTTATTATAGAGTAAAGCCACAAAGGCAGCTAGGATAAATGTTGTTAAAAATATATCTAAAAGAGCCACTCGGCTCATAACTATGCCCACTCCGTCAATGGCTAATAGAAAGCCAGCTAAGTTTGCTAAAATTAAAGAGCCAAGTAATTTCCAAACTGCTAAAATAATTAGACCTATACAAATAGTTCCAAATATGGCAGCCGATAAACGCCAGTACCAAGTATTATCTAATCCGCCAATTCTCATAGGTAAACTAATTAGCCATTTGCCCAGTTCGGGGTGTACAAAAAAACCGCTCTCCACCCCATTAGTGATAAGACTTTTAGCATCTTTGACATAATAAACTTCATCAAATACATAATTTTTAGGGTTAGCTATATTAAATATACGGATTGCAAAACCTAGAATAATTATTAGAATAGATATCAAAAAATATTTGTTAAAATGAAGTTTTAAAAAATTATAATTAAAACTAAAATTAGACATTTTAGTTTTAAATTTGTGATCTATTCTAAACCTCCAATTTCGCCAGCTTTTACACTACCATCAAATAGATTATGCCAAAATTCAGGCAAAGCTTCATCATCTAATAAAACTACATTTCCAGCTGCTCCAGCATTATAGCCTAAAGACTTTATAGGCAGCGTGCCATGAGCACCTTGTGAGCCAGAAGCGTTTTTAAAACCTAAAAAGGCTTGTATAACATCAAATATATTCATATATTCATCAACCGCTATTGAATTTAGTCCTGTATTTATAACAGATAAAGCTTTAAAGGGGTTGAGTAAAACACTTGGCTGATATATTTTTGAACCTAATTGATTTATAACTTGCCGTTGTCGGGAAGTTCGTCCTATATCGCCCAAAGGGTCAGCATATCTCATTCTAGAAAAAGCTAAAGCTGTGCCGCCGTTAGCATCATGACAACCTTTAGTCCATTTTAAACCGCTGTCATTATCATTAACATTGTAATCTAAACATAAATGAAGTTTACCTACCGAATCAACTATTTGTAACAAGCCATCAAAACCCATTTCCATAAAATGATCAATTTTGATATTAAAGTTAGTTTCAATAGTGT
>JAITSD010000062.1 GCA_031288055.1 Candidatus Opitulatrix roisinitermitis
ATTATACCAACATTAACCACTGTAGCGCTGCCCACCGATTTTGCAGTAACTTGCTTTTTAAAATTTAAAAGCTTTTCAAACAATATATCCAAACGCTTCACCCGTCACCTCAATAGGAATAATTTGTATAGGCCCTATAAAGACCTTGGATCTAATAATAATTTTTATATAAGGGCTTTGATTTATAACTTCCCAACTGGCCTTATTATTAACACCGCTATAAACTAAACCTGCCACATCCACTGCTAAAGTTGAACCGCTGGCATATTTTTCAGCCACTAATTGCTGTGCCACATGATTTGCTGTATTCTGACAGCGAATATTAGTTGAAACCGCCGCAAAAACTGATAAAATAATACCAATTATAAGTGTCACAACTGGCATAAGTATAGCAAATTCAGCTGTTACGGAACCTTGGCTTTTTTTAAAATTGATTTTAAGTATATTCATAAATTACCCTCTAAAAATTATATTTAAAAAATGTGTCAACTTTTCAGCTATTATAAATGCTCATAAACTATTAAAATATAAATAAATATTTATGATCCTAACTTAAATATTTAAAAAACTGATAAAGCGTGTTCCACAAGATTTTGCAAAATACTTTGCACAGCTCCAGATTTAACCACAACTAATAAAACACCAGCAAAAGTGGTGGCAGCAATTGTTACAACTGCGTATTCGGCTGTGGTTAACCCCGTTGATTTAGAAGTGATTACTTTTAAAAATTTCTTTACCATTTTAATTCCTTTCAAATTAGTTATTTCTAACTAAATTAAAGCGAATTTTAAATAAAATAACAACTTTTATTTTTAATTGTTAAAAAGGCTAAATTGTTGAAAACTAATATATAATATAGCTAAACTATTATTTATCCTCATATTCAATATCTATTTCCATATCAATTTCATCAGTCTCGTCATAATCTGAATCATCATCATAATCAGCCTCGTCAACATCGGCTTCTTTAGCAGCTCTAAATATTTCTTTTAATGAATCTTTAGTTTTTTCAGAAGTTTCCACAACAGATCCTGACATAATTGGCTCAGGTATAGAATCACCTCTAGTATTTATTATATAGCCATCGCCATGGCAATTTTGGCAAACTTCGCTAAAAACATCTAATAAACTTCTGCCAACTCTTTTACGCGTTATTTGCACTAAACCTAATGAAGTTATTTCTGTAACCTGATGTACTGTTCTATCTCTAGATAAACATTCCACAAGGCGTTTTAAAACTAAATTACGATTTTCCTCTAAAATCATATCAATAAAATCAACCACTATTATGCCACCTAAATCCCGAATTCTCATTTGATTGACAATTTCCTGAGCTGCCTCCAAATTATTAGCTGTAACAGTTTCCTCTAAAGTTTGTCCCTTTATACCGGTAAATTTACTAGTGTTAACATCAATAACAGTCATAGCTTCAGTTTTATCAATCACTAATGAGCCGCCAGATGGCAAATGAACTATACGAGCTAATGCTTTAGACAACTGTTCACCAATTCTCATAGATTTAAAAATATCTACACCTTTAGAAGCTTTACTAACTCTATTTTTTAAATCAGGACTAGTTACAGACACATACTTATAAATGTCATTATATATTTTATCTGAACCTGAAATAATGATTTCTGAAAAACTGCTATTAAAATAATCTCTAATTATTCTAATTTCAAGATTAGGTTCAGAATGAATTTGAATAGGTGCTTTAGCTATAGTTTGTTTTTGCTTAATTTCTTTCCACTGGACTAATAAATTGTCTAAATCGTTTTTGAAATCATCATAAGAAGCACCCTCAGCCACAGTCCTAATAATAACACCCATATCTTTAGGCAAAATATCTCTAATTATTTTTTTTATTCGCATTTTTTCTTTATCAGACAATTTCCTAGAAATACCCAATATTTTTCGACTAGGTGCTAAAACTAAAAAATGCCCTGACAAAGTGATTTCTGAAGTTAACCTAGCACCCTTTTTGCCAAAAGGTTCTTTAGTCACCTGCACCAAAATCTCATCACCGACTTTTAAAGCTTTATCAATAGTCTCTACTTCAGCTGCTTGAATATCAGCAATATCATAATTCACCTCACCAGCATATAAAACACCGTTTTTAGATGCACCTATATCAACAAAAGCTGCCTCCATAGATGGCAGAACATTTTGTACTTTACCATAAAAAACGCTGCCCGAAATATAATTTTCACTATCAGATGACACAAAATTTTCCACCAAAATATCATCCTCTAAAATAGCTATTTGTGTAATATTATTTTCCTCTTTAACCACCATTTTGCGATTAACATTTTCTCTTTTGGCTAAAAATTGAGCATTTTGTAAAATACGCTCCGGGCGAGCTAACGAGTTTTTCGATTGTCTGACAACTTTATCTCGATCTAATTTTGTAACTTTAATTCTGGTTTTACCAGATTCGGGAGCCACTGGAATATTTGCTCTAGTTTTAGCCTTACCTGATCTTATATTATTGCTAACGCTTCTTTTTCTTCTACGCCTAATCTCCTCAGCCATACTTCTCCTATTTTTTATTGAAACTTTTAAATAGATTATATCTACCTAAAATAATTATATCAGATATTTATAATAACTCATCTATCCAATTAAAAATACAAGTTGAATCAGCTCCACCAACTTTAACTTTATCGCCAGAAGCAATATCTAACTGCTTTAATTGTTTAACCGCTCCTAATTTATCCAAAGAATTTGAAAAAAATGATACGGCGTCCTCATTGTCCCAATCAATTTGTTTTGCCCAAAGTTCTGGTAAACGCCCAGATATACGATAATAATAATCGTTTTTAGTTTGAATTTTTTGCACTTTAATTTTAGCTTCTTTATCTGGTATATTTATAATTTTTGGTTTAGCTAAATTAGAGTTTACCAAATCTAATTGTTTTTGCCTCATATCTGAAACTTTAGAGGCTAAATAATAAAGTAAACTGTCCAAACCTTGATGAGTAACAGCAGATACAGGAAATATTTGCCAATTAAATTGTTTTAAATTATTAATTATTTTATTTAACTCATCTGAATTATCAATTACATCTATTTTATTCAAAATAATTATTCTCAATTTAGATTTTAAACTAAACTCATCTAAAAGGTTGCCGTAAGTTTTCAATTCTTTTTCAATTTGTTTTATATCATCAAGCGGATTTCTATTTGGTTCCGTGGAAGTTAAATCAAGAACATGTGCAATTATAAAAACTCTCTCAATATGTCGCAAAAACTCATAACCCATACCCTTTCCTTTAGAAGCTCCAGGTATAAGACCAGGTACATCCGCCACTGTAAACTTATCATCACCAACATTAACCACACCTAAATTAGGCACAAGAGTTGTAAAAGGATAATTAGCTATTTTTGGTTTAGCAGCTGAAATAGCCGAAATAAGTGACGATTTTCCACTTGATGGAAAGCCAATTAACCCCACATCTGCTATAATTTTTAATTCTAAAACGAGGTTCTTTTCCTCTCCTTTAGTGCCCAATAAAGCAAATTTAGGAGAAATCATATTTTTATTAGCCAAAGCTGCATTACCTAATCCACCAATACCACCTTGTGCAGCTATATATTTTTTACCAACTATATTTAAATCAGCCACCACTTTATTATTTTGTTTAACTATTGTTCCTAGAGGCACAGGTAAAATTAAATCGGATGCTGTAATTCCATCCTTTTTTGAACCTTTACCCATTTGTCCATTTTTAGCTTGCATATGAGAATTATATTTATAATCCAAAAGTGTGGTTATTTGATGATTAGCTATAAATATAATTGAACCGCCATTTCCACCATTTCCACCATTTGGACCAGCTAAAGGTTTATATTTTTCGCGTCTAACTGCCACACATCCTTTACCGCCATCACCAGCTTTAACATGAATAATAACTTTATCAATAAAAACAGTCATTAATCAATTCACTTTATAAATAATTTTAATACCAACCAAATAATTGGCTGTGCGACCAAGCGCCGCACGGTGTGGAATATCTATCTTGTATATAATGTAAACCCCATTTTATCTGAGTTTGGGCACTATTTTGCCAATCGTTACCATAAGCTGCCATTTTTGTACCTGGCAAAGCTTGAGGAATACCATAAGCACCAGAAGCTCCATTCATAGCATGAACATCCCAATGAGACTCTCTTTCCCATAACTGATCCAAACAAACAAATTCAGATAACGACCAACCAAATGAATCAAATTGCGAACGAGCAAAACTCTTTGATTGGTCACCAGAATATAATGAATTAGAATCTGGCAAATCCATTGTACCAACTGTATATATTTCATCTTGAACGCTTAATTTTATATTTTCTGCAAAAGCTGATCGGGCTATCTCTTGCGGACCTATATACTGAACTATATAAGTTATATTAGAATTACCGTCATGCCCAGCTTGAGTTTTAGACTTATACCCTTTAGGCATAGTAGAGTCTTCAACTTGTTTAATTTTGTATTTTATAGCTTTATCTTCATTAACTATATTTGTATAAATTGGACCAATATAAATAGCTATGTTATTACTTATTATAGTACTTGGGTCTGGAAAAACTCCATAGTTAAAACTAATCATAATGCCCTTTTGATATAAAACATCAGCCACTTTTTCAGCTGACGAATAAAATTGCGAAATTTGTCCATTATTATATAAATTAACTAAATGAATAGCCGTATTTTTTGTGATTTGTTCATCTAAATTAACCGAAGTTTGTACTTGATTTGCCGATAAAGCTTGAGTGACTCTTGAACCCATAGAAGTAGTAAATAAACCTGCCAAAGTCAAAAATAAAAATAAACAAATAAAACCTTTAGCAATTTTTCGCAAACCAACCAAACTTTTTAGAGCTAAAACAAAGCCATGTATTTGACTTAAACTTTTAACCGAAAAACCATTAACCTTATTATGTAAACGGGCAGACAGAAATAACTTATGTCTTATTTTCTCCGGTTTGGACAAACGTTTTGCCATAAAATAATTTTATCATAATTCATATCTCACCACTAATGGAGCATGATCTGACCATCTTTGATCATATCTAGCTGCTTTATCAACTCGACTTTTCTTAGCAACCCTAGCTAAAACTGGACAGGCCATTTGATAATCAATTCGCCAACCTGTATTATTATCAAAGGCGCGGCCTCTATTAGACCACCAAGTATATTCTGCTGTTTGACCAATTAATTGTCGGTGAACATCCACCAAATCTAATTGACCTTGATTAAATTGCTCAGTTTTAGGTGGTTGATAATCTAATCTGGTATTTTTAACATAGCCTAAACTTTCTGATACCTTATCTGGCATCCATAAAGATAACCAAGCTCTTTCCTCGGGTAAAAACCCAGCTTTATCAATATTGCCTTGATAATTCTTTATATCAATTTTATGATGAGCTATATTAAAATCACCTACCACTACATAAGGTACTTTAGTTTTTTTATATTCACTAGCTAATTGTCTCAACCTTTGGGTAACTAAAGCCATAAAAGTATGTTTATCATCCATTGACTTAACCGCTTTAGCTCTATCTATAAATTTACCATTCGATAATTTAACTTTTGGTGAATCAGCATGGTGTAAATAAGCACAAATAACTTTTAATAAACTGCCATTTTCAGATTTATAATCTCCTTCTATCCAACGACCAGACAAAGCTTTAGTTTTTGTAATTGGTAAACTTTCAAAAGGAGTTTGTATATTAGTAAACCCACCCTTTAGGGCAACTAAAGCCACACCAGCATGACCTTTACGCACCATATCTTGCTGAAAGAAAAAATTATCATAGTCAATACCTAATTTTAATAAAGGATCACGGACTTGTATTTCATTAACTCGTGTTTCTTGTATAGCTAAAATATCAATATCAGATGAGTTCTTTAACCATTTAGCCATAGAAAAACCTCTTTGGGCTGCTTTACCAGTTAAATTAGAACCCCTAAGACCAGCGCAATTTACGCTAGCAATAGTAATCATTAATTAGTTAAAATATTCTGTAGCAAATGATGGCGCTGAAGGACTGGTTTGATCTTTTAAAACTTCTATATTACGAGGTGTTATTAAAAAGACATCCTCGCTAGAAGCTACTTTTTCGATACTGCCATCTAAACCATAAACTAATCCAGCACAAAATTGAATAAGGGCGTTTTTATCAATCTCTGAAAGTGAAGCTGCATTAAAAACCACAGGTGTACCCTGTTTGAAAATCTTAGCAATTTTGGTTGCATCATCGTGATAACTAGTTGGACTAAAATTTGCTATTCTCTTTTTATCATAATTAAAAGCATCAGATGTCCTAGTCTTTGATTTAGATCTATTTTCAGGTATAGCTTGATTTTCTACCACATCATTATATTCAACATAATCCTCTTCATTGCCATCAAAATCAACAGCTTCTTTTAACTTATCCATAAACTTTGCCATATTTTTACTCCTTATCTAAATCACTTAAAAATGGTGGTATATTTAAACTTGAACTATTTACATTTGTTTTTGGAGACATTTGATTAACAGTTTTATTAGACTGCGAATTGGGAATTTCAATTGCCTCAGTGGCTGTTTCAACATCTAATTTTTTATGTTCTGCTCCCACAATATTTATACTACCTGTCATATTGGGAATAGACGGCGTACTCTGACTAAAAACTACTGATTGGCTATTAGATGGCATCGCTGAATTGGTCGTTTCAGTAGCTGGTATATTATTACTATTTAAACTACTTTCAATAGCATTAAACTCAGCACTAAACGGTTTAACATCACTTTGAAAACCAGAAGCAATAATAATAACTTTTACTTCATCACCCAAAGAATCATCAACAGCTCTGCCAAATTTAAACCAAGCATCTTTTTTAAGTATTCTTTGAATAGGTTTAACTAAATCAGTAATTTCTGTCATTAAAAAATTATTACTAGATTGAATACCAACCACAACTCCTGTAGCTTGAGAAATCTTATCATCTAATAAAGGAGACTCTAAAGCATTTATAACTGCTTTTGCACCTCTATCATCACCAGAAGCTTTGCCAATACCAATTAATAAAGTACCAATAGATCGCGATATTCTATCAATATCTCTAAAATCTATATTTGGTGTATAATGCTTATGAATAACCTCTGTTACAGCTTCAACACAAGTGTGTAAAATATTATCAGCCATTTTTAAACCAGAATCATAATCAAGAGTGTCGTCACCTAAAGTTAATAATTTATCATTAGAAATTACCATCAAAGCGTCAACTTCTTTACGCAATTCCTCCACTCCTTTTCTAGCAACATTCATTCTTTGTTCTAATTCTAAAGAAAAAGGTGTTGTTACCACACCAATAGTCAAAATACCCATATCTTTAGATATTTTAGCCACCACTGGTGCTCCACCAGACCCAGTGCCGCCACCCTCTCCGGTGGTTATAAGAACTAATCTAGCACCCTCTAAAGTTTTTTTAATTTCATCAGCATGAGCTTCAGTAGCTTGACGGCCTTTTTCAGGATCGCCCCCAATGCCCTCACCAGCTGATAATTCCACACCAATATTTAATTTTATATCAGCTTCACTTATCATTAAATTTTGAGCATCTGTATTAGCAGCTATAAATTCAACTCCTGTTAAACCAGATTGAATCATAGTATTAATAGCATTGACTCCTCCACCACCAATACCAAACACTTTTATAGGAACATTACCTAAATCTTCTGTCATAGCAACCTTTCTTATGCGGTAAAACAAATTTTAGACTTATTAATATTTTAAGCTACATTTGTAAAGAAAAAGTATATTTTATGTGTGTTTTATGTGGAATTATTTAATAATTGGCTTATATGTGGCTGAAATATCAATAGTTTTTCGCCCAACCATAAGTTCAGAATTGGCTAAGATTTTTTTTACTATTGTTTCTTTTTGAGAAATATTTTCATTTGACCCCCAAATAATTGTTTGCCCAGATTTTAATTTAGTAGTAATACTATCAAAGGTTTTGGCTGAAATTAATAAACAATCTTTTCTAAAAGAGTCAGAAAAATCCGCCAAAGCACTCAACATAAAGGGTTGAGTTAATTGTGAATTATTTGATTGCAAAATTATTTTAGGGAAATTGCTATAACTAGTTTTATTTATCTGAACCAATTTACCCAATTTATCTAACAACAGAAATTGCTCATTATTTTGAACATAAGCTATAGGTTTACTAGCCGTGATTTTTACAGACAATCCATTAGTCCATAATCTTTCTATTTCCACGGCTGAAACACCATTTTGTAAATAAACTTCTTTTTCTATATTATCTATACCTAAAACTGTTATAGGCATGCCAATATAATTTTTTAAAGAAGTTAAAACTGCTTGTTTAGTTATATATTTACCAGTTCCTATAATATTTATATTGTCTTTTTTTAACGCAAAAACTGGTGATAAAAAAATTATCCATAATAAAATTAAAACTGTTAAAATAGTTAAAGTCAGACTTATTATAAAATGCCAACGCCTACGCCAATTAGCTACTTGTTTTGAATCACTCATATACTTTAAACTTGCAGATGACTTTAAATTATTCTGTTTAGATAACAACGATGATTTTTTAGCTAATTTCTTAGAGCTTTTTTTAATAAACGCTCTATTGGTAATCGCTTTACGCCTTTTTTTGCCGCTAGTTAACGAATTATTTTCTACATTAGAAATTATTCTTCTAACTTTAGGCTTAGCGTAAATTGGTCCAGGTGGTCTTTTATCTGACATTTATACTGTTCAAAATCTGTTTATCTAAAATATTTAAATCACCGGCTCCAAGCGTTAACAATATATCATTAGGTTTAGCTAAAGAGCCTAATTTTTCAGCTGCTTGAACTCTATCACGAATTGCCCAATGCGGCACGGTTTTAGACATATATTGTAAAATAGTAGATGGTGTGACATCAGGATTAATTGATTCTCTAGCCGCATAAACATCTGTAACAATAACTTCATCAGCTAGAGCTAAGGCTTGAGCAAAACCTTGAGCAAAATTTAAAGTTCGAGAAAATAAATGACTTTGAAAAAGTACTCTTATTTTGCCTTTGTTTTGACCATCTGATTTTAACAAATCTCTAGCTGCTAAAATAGTAGCTTGTATTTCTGATGGTAAATGAGCATAATCATCAAACAATCTAACCGACCCTACACTGCCTTTAAATTCAAACCGTCTATATGTACCCGGAAATAAAGCTAAAGCTTTATAAACTTTAGCATTAACTATATTCGGTAAAAACTGTTTAACACTAATAAAAACCGATAAAGCGTTTAGTTGATTATGTTTGCCAGCTAATTTTATGCCTAAAGGTTTTTTCAATAAAATATCATTATAATTAGCCGTTCCATAACTAAGTGACTCCGATAAATTTAAAGACTTTATAAAATTATAAACTTTTTTATCGTCACCACAAAAAATAACTTTATTGCTAGCCTTAGTAGCAAATTTAGCAAAAGCTGCCAAAAAATTAGTCTCAGATTTATAATAATCTAAATGATCGGCTTCTATATTTAAAATTATTGACACATTTGGTGTGAAATCCAAAAAAGATCCATCAGATTCATCTGCTTCAATAACTGCGACTTTATCTTTGCCAACATAACCACCTGTTACACTGCGACAGTCATTTATCATATTTGCCCCAAAAGAATAAGAACAGTCCACACCCAATTCTTGTAAAGTAAAAGCTAGCATAGCAGCTGTAGTAGTTTTACCATGAGCTCCAGCCACCGCAAAAAGATAATCTAAATTAACTAGTTGAGCTAAAGCTTTAGCTCTATGCCAAATTGGCAAAGTTTGCTTTTTGGCTGCTATCAATTCAGGGTTATCGGATTTAATGGCTGTGGATATAACAACTATATTAACCAAATCTAAATTACTGGCTTTATGCCCCACAAAAACTTTTAGCCCTAATTTTTGCAAAGCTTTAACATTATTATTTATATCAGTTTGGTCTGAACCTTGAACTTTATAACCTTTATTATAATACATTTGAGCCAAGGTCGCCATACCAGCTCCGCCAATCCCTATAAAATGAATTACTTTATTAGTCATCTTTAAATATATCAGAAATTATGGTTTCAATTATTATTTGACTAGCCTCAATTTTAGCCATTTTCAAACAATTATTAGACATTTGTTTTAATTTAGCACTATTTTGTAAAATAGGTAAAATTTGCGTCCTTATATAATCTGGCGTAAAATCTACATTACGGCAAATAATTGCACCATCAGTTCGCGACAAATATTTAGCATTAATTATTTGTTCGCCATTACCAATTTCTAAAGGTACAAAACAAGCTGGTAAACCAATGGCGGCAAACTCTAAAACTGTGCTAGCGCCACTACGAGCAATTGCAAATGAAACTTTTGACAAAAGTGCAGACATATTATCACAATATTCAATTTGCTTATAATTACCTTTAGCTAAATCAATTTGCGGAATAATTTCAGCTTTATCTTTACCAGTTAAATGGATAACATTAAATAATGGTAAAATATCTGGCAAAACTTTAATTATAGTTTGATTAATTGATTTTGCTCCTAAAGAACCGCCCATAATTAATAAAGTTTTTTTATCAACTGATGAATTACTATTTTTTTTAGAGTTTTGATTTATTTGCTTATCGCCATCAAACTTATTTAACTTAAAAGCAGCTGATTTTGTACCTATTATTTCCTCTCTCAAAGGCAAACCTGTGTACTCTAAATTAACTGTTTTAATTTGAGTGTTTGGAAAAGCTGTGAAAAATCTTTTGGCAAATTTAGCACCTAATCTATTAGCCAAACCGACTTTTACATTAGCCTCATGTATATATATAGGTATTTTTAAAGAATAAGCCGCTAAATAAACTGGTGGACAAATATAACCGCCAAAACCTAAAACCGCGTCAGCCGATTGCTGTTTTAAAATTATCCGACATCGCCTAATTTGTTTAATCAAATTAAAAGGAAATTTAACAACCGATATTATAAATCTTAGTTTTTGTGAAATACTTTTAAAAATTACTTTTTTTAAAAAAACATTTTTTATACCTTTTTGACCAACACAATTAACATCCGAATAAGTAACTAGAGAATAATTAGTTAATCTAGGAAAAACTACCTTTTTAATAAAAAAAGTTCTATATTGATTTTTATTAACTAATGAATTATCTAAGCCATCAGCCCCCGCAATAACTGATACTGTTAAACCGTAGACCTTAGCTTTTTTAGCCAAAGCTAGCATAGGATTGATATGACCAGCTGACCCGCCGCCAGCTAAGACAATTTTCATAAAATCAGTTTATCACGACAAATATAACCTAATCGATATATATTTTCATTGAACTTTTATTCTATTACAATATTAAATCTACCAATATTAAATATTGTAAGGTTTATTTAAAACAATTGAAATTTTATATAAGTTATTTAAAAAATCCAAGCAAAAAAATAATGTTAGAATTAAATTATGAAAAAACAGTATTTAAAATACCAAATATCTGTTCTTATAGGAACTTATCTTTTATATACCACTTACACATTAGTGCGTAATTCTTTTAATGCCAGCACAGCATATTTAGACCTGAATGCCGATCAGGTTGGCAGCATTTTAGCAGCTATAGCTATATCTTATGGTATTTCTAGACCTATAACTGGATTTTTGGCTGATAAGTTTTCTCCCCGTATTTTTATAACTTTAGGTCTAATAGCTTCATCAATTATAACTTTTGGATTTGCTTGGTCACAAAATATTACTGGTTTATACATAATAATCGCTACTTTATCAGGCGTTTTTCAATCTATAGGATCACCAACATCTCAAAAGATTTTGGCTCAATGGTTTCCTAAAAACCGTCGTGGCACAATTATTGGTATTTGGTCAACTAGTAAAGACTTCGGCAAAGTGATTATAGCCGCCACAGTTTTATTATGTACAACTTTTTTTGGTGCTACTAGTCAAGCTGCTCATAGTATTTTTATACTTGTAGCTTTAATTGGTATTTTAATTGCTGCTATAAGCTTTATAATTATTCAAAATAGTCCGCAAGATGTTAAATTACCTGCTTTAAATGAGCATAAACAAATAAAACAAAATCTTTGGCAAAACTCTAAAAATCATGTTTTAAAAAATAAAGCTGTTTGGTTTTTATGTCTGGCAGGAGCTTCTAGCTATTGTGCAACTGTGGGTATGCAATCGTGGATTCCTATGCTTTTACAAAATGACAAAGGTTTTTCTAAAGCAGATGCCACAATTGCCTACGGTCTTTTTTCGGCAGGAGCCATTCCAGCTGTTTTGATTTTATGTTTTATCTCTGATGCGGTATTAAAAGGTAAAAGAGTTAAATTAATTCTTAGTGCTCTAATTTTAGTTTTTGCTATGGTTATTATTTATTGGTTATCAGATAATCCAAATATTATTCGTTTATCAATTATGTTATGCGGTGCCTTATTTATGGGTGTGGGTGGTTTAGGTGTGGCGTTAACAGTAGACGCTGTACCGCCTTTTGCTTTAGGTACAGCTGGTGGACTTATCGGGTTCTTTGAATATATTTTAGGAACTGTTTTAGGCACAAAATTAATTGGTTATTTAATTAATCAAACAAATAATTGGTCTATTGGTTTTGCTGTGATTTTATCAGCCATTTTTTTAGAATTTTTATGTTTTCTAGGCTTATTAGGCGTTGAAAAAACTAATTATGGAATTAAATAAATTAATTAAAACTAATTTAAATATTAACATAAAAGGTGTAACAACTTATTCTCCTAATGCCAAAAATGGTTGGTTATTTATTTGTATAAAAGGCTCTAAAACAGACAGACATAAATATATTGAAGATGCCGCCAAACGCGGTGCCGTAGCTGCCATAATAGATAACCCAGAATATAGTAATTCAGGCATTCCCACAGTTTTAGTACCAAATGTTAATAACATTTATGACAAGCTAATTGCTAAGTTTTACAATCATCCTGAAAAAGCCATTTTATTAGCAGCCGTAACTGGCACAGATGGTAAGACTACCACCGCTAGTATGGTACAACAAATTTTAGGACAAGCTAATTGTGCAAATTTTGGCACTAATGGAGCCTTTTTTCAAAATCAGCATTTTGAATTAGATAACACAACCCCCGATAGCGAAATCTTTTATCCGCTATTACGAAAATTTGTAAGACTAGGAGCCAAATATGCTATTTTAGAGTTTAGTTCCGAAGCCCAGCATTTTAACAGACTAAGGAATCTGAAATTTGATATTCTGGCTATGACCACTATAACTAGTGACCATTTAAACACTCATAAAACTTTAAAAAAATATGTTTTAGCTAAAAAAAATATCTTTTCCCAACACGCTAAAATTAACACAAAATATATTTTAAATAGTAGTTCAAAATATTATAACGATTTTTTAAAGTTAGTTAAAAATAAAACCAATCTTATAAATTATGGATATAAAACCCCTGATACCTATTCTATAAAAAATATTACTAGTTCAAACCGCAGCCAAAAAATTAAATATTTTCAAGCTGGCAAAATATTTAACGCTCAAATTCAAATGCTAGGCAAATATAATGCCTATAATTATATTTGTGCCATAGCTATAGCTAATCAATTATATAAAATCTATCACAAAAAAACTGAAAAAGATTTATCTATTCCCAATGATATAAACTTTTCTGTGCCTGGTAGAATGAACTTATTTTTAACCTCAACTGGTTGGAGTGTTTTAATTGACTATGCCCACACATATAACAGTATAAATAATTTATTATCATCCGTGCGGCAAGAATTAGTACCTAACCAACGCATTATAGTTGTAACAGGAGCGGCGGGTGATAGAGATAAAACTAAACGACCTTTAATTGGCAAACTCCTGGAACAAAAAGCTGATGTGATTATTTTAACTGAAGATGATTCTCACTTTGAATACAATAACCAAATTATGAAACAAATACTATCAGGCATAAATAAGCAAAATAAAGTATATATAATTGGCCAAAGGGGTAAAGCTATAATTAAAGCTACACAATTAGCTAAAAAGGGTGATATAATTACAATTCTAGGAAAAGGTAATGATAAATATATCAAAAAACATAATCAAAAAATACCTTTTAATGATATAGATTTTATAAAATCTATTTTTTCAACCAACGATATAGCTTATACTTAAAATTATTAATTGGCAATTCAAAAGAACCAACCAATTCTTCAATATACCCCTTAAAGCCCTTTTTAAAATCCAAAACTCCATTAGGTTTATCAAAAACAGCTTCAAAGCCTAAAAAATTATATTTAGGAATTCGCTCATCTAAACAATATTTAAACATATAATCTTGTAAGGCATAAGAACCTAATAATTTTAAATATTCTGAGTTATTACCACTATGAAAATAAATGCAGCTTTTAGCATAAATGATAAATAAGGCTGTCGAAACTGGCGTGTCATTAGTTGTAAAAGCTCCTAAAAGATTTAATAATCTTGCTTCAGAAAAATATTTAATTAAAGCCGAAAAATAGGCTTTATCACGAGGTTGAAAACCGTGCTTAGAAGCTGACATTGTTAAAAGATTCAAAAATATATCAACTTCATCTAAAGATAATTGGCGCACTTGTAAATTATTTTTATGATATTTTCTAATTCTTTGACGAGTGGTACTTCTAAAAGACATTATTAAATTATCATAATTATCAAAAAACGGTGCTAGATTTTTCACATAATGCCAACGATTTGCCGCATCTACACCAGTTTTTGTCCAACCATTATGTTTATAACCTAATTTAACTAAATTATCAAACTCTGCTTTAGTTGACTTAAAAGACTCATCAATTTGGCCATCACTATTATGAATCGCATAAATTAAATTAGGATTAATTGAACAATAAACTACACCTTCTTTAGCTAAATAATTTTTTAAATTGCCAGTCCAAAATTGCAAAACCTCTAAATTACTATAATCTAATAAAGGACCATAATATATACCGGCTGATTTAACTCTACTATTTATAATAGTTACTAAACCAGCCGCAATTATTTTATCAGATTGCTTTATTCCAAGTAAACAAATTTGAAAACCTAAACTCTGTCTGACTTTTTTCATAGCTATAGTTTGATTAAAATTGGCTTGGGGATGATTTTCAGCAAACTGCTGAAAATCATTATCTGTCAACTCTATAAACTTCATACTTCAACCATTTTCATTTTGGCTTTACCAAATCTCGTAAACAAACTGACAATACCTTGGCGTCTACCCATAGACTCTCTAGTAAAAGAAGCTATAACCCCTAAAGCCAAAAGTGTTGAAACTAGAGAGGAACCACCAGATGAAATTAAAGGTAACGGTACACCCATAACTGGCAATAATTTCACCACTATGGCCATATTAATCATAGCTTGTCCAATTATCCAAACAATAATAGCCCCTGCTACAATTTTTTGATATTTGTATTTTAAATTTAAAATAATTCTATAAGTGGCATAAAGTAAAAATACAAAAATAATTAACACTAAAAGTGTACCCAAAACACCAAACTCTTCACCAATTACAGAAAAAATAAAATCGTTATTTGCTTCTGGTAAATAATTCCATTTTTCCCTAGAAGCACCTGGTCCCACACCAAACCAACCGCCTGTAGCCAATGCATAAAGTCCATGAATTGTTTGATAGCAAAAGCCTTCTTCATGTCCCTCGCAATTTCCATAGGCAGCTAAAACTCTGTCCATTCTATTAGACGAGCCAACCACAAAAGCTAAAACTAAAACTAGAAACCCACCCAAACAAGCTAAAATCAAAAATTTAGCTGGTGTGCCAGCCAAGGTGTAACATACAGCAATAATTAAAGCCAAAATTATAGCTGTTCCTAGATCTCCGCCCAACATAACCACACCAAAACTAATAGCAGCTCCTATACCTCCAGGAACTAAAATATACATAAATTGATTTAAAAAAGCTGTTCGCCTAGATAAAACTAAAGCCAGCCAAAGCGATAAAGTTAATTTCAAAAACTCTGACGGTTGAACTGTGGTTAAACCTAGATTTATCCAGTTGCGATTGCCATTAATTGTTACTCCTAAAGGCGTATAAACTAATAAACAAAAAATTATACTAATAATATAAATATATTTAGCATATTTTATAAAAGTTGTAGTTTTGATTCGAGAAGTTATTATAAAAGCCGCTAAACCAACCAACACAAAAATAAGTTCTGTTAATAATGGCAAAAATGGCGATTTATTTCTGGACATAGAATCAATAGCTGAGGATGAAAAAACCATTATTATACCAAAAAAAGTTAAAAAAGCTATAGACACACAAAAATAAATATAATATTTATACTGTTTACTCATTTATCTAACTAATACCAAAACCCAACCAGCATAAAATATACCAACCCCAAAAGCCGCAAACAAACCTGCTAGAAGCCAGAAACGAATTACCACAGTAATTTCATTCCAACCTTTTAACTCAAAATGATGATGTATAGGTGCCATTTTAAAAACTCTTTTTTTAGTTAATTTAAAAAAAGAAATTTGAATAATGTCAGACAAAACCTCTAAAACAAAAACTCCACCAATAATAACTGCCAAAAACTCTGCATGTGCTAAAATCGATAAACCAGCAAAAGTCGCTCCTAAAGACAGCGAACCAGTATCGCCCATAAAAATCTTAGCAGGAGCAGCGTTCCACCATAAAAAACCAAAACAAGCTCCCACAACTGCCCCAGCCACAATAGCTAAATCCCAAGCATTATCAACTTTATAACAAAACATATTTGTGAAAACAGCTCTATCCGTACACCTTTGAGCATATTCCCAAAAACACACCAAAACAAAAGCCCCAAATGATATTAAAGACACTCCTATAGCTAAACCATCTAAACCATCAGTCAAATTAACCGCATTAGACCAAGCACTAATTAATAAATTAACCCAGACGAAAAATAAAATAATTGCCACAAATTTGCCTAATCCCCCCAAACTAAAGACCGAATCATTATAAATTGTTATGTTAATTGAATCTGATTTTGAAATTACCAAAGTAAAAAAAGCAAAGCCTACGCCAATAATTATTTGCCAAATTATTTTAGTTAATGGTTTTATCCCCAAAGATCTTTTATGACTTATTTTTTTATAATCATCCACAAAACCCAAAAGACCCGTGCTCACCATAAGTATTAATAATAATAAAGCATTAAAAGCTGGTGTAGTACCCTTAGTAAAAAAAGAAAAAATACAAGCTGCACTATAACCTAAAATAGTGGCTATAATTATAACTAAACCACCCATTGTGGGAGTGCCTCTTTTAACTCTATGGCTTTCAGGTCCATCTAAACGAATAAATTGACCAGCCTGTTTAGCCACTAAAATCTTTATTAAAAGTGGAGTAAAAAAAAGACCAATTAACATAGACACAAAAATTGCGATTATAAACGATACCATTAGACTCCCTCAATAACCTCCCACAATTTAGAATAATTGGAAGCTTTTACTAATATGTTATCACCTTTTTTAGCATTGTTTTTAATATATTGGATTATATCAATTTTATTAGAAAAATACAAAAACTTATTATAACTACCGTACAAATTTATTTCACCAAAAATTAAAACTTGGCTAACTAACGAATTATTAAAAGCTAAACCAATTTGTTTATGCAAATTATTTGATTGATTACCTAGTTCTTCCATTTTCCCTAAAACTGCCCAATAACGCTTAGCTTGTAGGCTAACTAAAGTTTGTAAAGCTGCTAACATTGAATTAGGATTAGCGTTGTACGAATCATCTAGAAACACTAAATTAGACTTAATTATTTTTTGTAATCTATGAGGACTTAATTGTTGAAACTTAGATATTATTGAAATAACCTTATCTAAATCTAATTGCAAAGTTTGACAAATTTTTAAAACAGCTGACATATTAATCAAATTATGTTCCCCTAAAAGCTTGGTTTTTAAAGCTGTTTTAGTATTTTTTAAATCAGGCACTTTAGGAAAGGTTATAAACTTTTTATCATTATATTTATAAAGGGCAATTTGAATATTGGTATTATCAGCAGGAATTATTCCCGTCCCATTAGACAAAAGATTGGCAAATATTTCCGTTTTAGCTTTGATTATATTAGTTATAGAGCCAAAATCCTGTAAATGAGCTGGTGCCACAGATAATAAACAAGCTATATCTGGAGGAGCTATATTAGTTAAATAATCTAAATCTCCAATTTTATTAGCTCCCATTTCCAAAACTAAATATTGCGTTGTCTTATCACATTGAAAAATAGTTATAGGCACGCCAATTTCATTATTATAAGAATTCGGGGAAAAAACCGTTTTGGCAAATTGTGATAATACAAAACCTAAAAGATCTTTAACTGTGGTTTTGCCAACTGAACCAGTAATGGCTATAACTTTCAAATTGGGATTATGGCGTCGCAAATTAGCTAAATATTTTTTAGATTCAATACCAAAAGCCGTTTCACCCTTAATTATTTTACTAGCACCCCGCAATTTTGCTTCACCAATAAAATCCACGCCTTTACCTAAAGCTACAAAAGTATCACCAGCCTTTATTAATTTTGAATTTGTTATAACTCTCACTATTTTAATTATACATTTCTATATTAACTTTAACCGTGCGAAAATAATAATGATTATCTATAATTTTACCAAGTTGTGGCATATTTAGCCTCACCAGATGATGGTGGAACACCATATTTTGATAATAAAAAAGTCATAATTTTTTTAAAAACTGGACCAGCCGCTAAAGCTCCAAAATATTCTGTTCGGGGGTTTTTATAAAAAACCGAAACCGTCCATCTAGGATCTTGTACTGGACCCACACCTATAAAAGAAGCCATAATATCATTCAATTTACCGCTAGAATCTGCTAGCTGAGCTGTACCAGTTTTGCCAGCCATTCGATAACCTGGAATTACATAATTTCGCACCATACCCTCAGTTACCACTGATTCCATCATTTCTAGAGTTTTTTTAGCCGCCTGTTTAGAAACTACTTGCTTTTTTTTCGGTGCGTCTACTGGATCAAAGTTTTCACCATCTTGCACACCTTCTATAATTGTTGGCGTAATTCTAACGCCATTACTGCCTATAGCCGAAAAAAAAGAAGTGGCTTGTAAAGCATTAACTGCTACAGCTTGACCAAACATAACTGTCTGTCTAGTCCTAGAATCCCAATCTTGATAAGGTATAACTAAACCAGATGATTCGCCTGGTAAACCTACACCAGTTGATTTACCAAAACCAGCATTAACTAACCACTCATAACGCTGTTTATCTGGTACGGATTGCGAAGCTAGAAGCGTACCAACATTTGATGAATTTGCTAAAATGCCTGTCAAAGTCAACCTTTCCACACCATGGCTTTCAGCATCCTGAAACTTTTGTCCCGAACCATCGATCCAATGATCAGACACCTCATATTGACTCAAAGGATTAGCATAATTATGTTCTAAAAGACCAGCCACAGTCACCACCTTACCGGTGGATCCTGGTTCAAAAATATCAGCCACTGCTCGTGACACTTTAGTGGCCGCCTCATCTGTTCCAGCCGTGGGAGAAAAACTATCAGCAATAGACAGTATTTTACCTGTTTTAACCTCTTGAACCACTGCCATACCATAATCGGCTGAATTATCTTTACAGCCTTGATCTAAAGCTTGTTGAACTTGATATTGCACATCTTGATCAAGAGTTAATTTAACGCTCTTACCAGAAGTTGCATCTTTAACACTAACATAACCTGTGGGGATTTCTTGTCCTAAAAGACCGCTCTCATAAGATATTTCACCATCTTTTCCAGCCAAACTAGAATCCATCATTTGCTCAATACCAGCTGAACCTTTTTGGGCATCATTAACTGCCCCAATTATATTTCCGGCAATACTACCATCAGGATAAGCTCTTTTTGGTGTTAAAACAGTTCCTATAACATAGGACAAATTCAAATTTTGAATTTTTCTAACCACTTCTGGTGTAACATTTTTTTGCACAACGCTATAACCTAATTTACCAGTGGCTTTAGCTTTAACTTCATCAACTTTAAGTTTTAAAACGGGTGCCAATATTTTAGCCACTGCCTCTGGCCCGGTAGAATCACCAATAAGTTTACTGTCACCATTACAATTTCCACTAGACAATTTTGTACAAACAACTGGCATAAATGACGCAGCTGAAATCTGATCAATATAGACTGTATATCTTTGAACTGTGGTAGCTAAAATAATCCCGTTTGTATCAACTATATCACCCCTAGCTGCTGGTATAGTTTCTGTTCTAATACGCGAATTTCTAGCTTTGGCAGCTGTGCTTTGAGCATTTATAACCTGATACCAAATAAGTTGGCTAGCAATTAGTCCAGATATTATTATAAAACCTAAAACGCAATAAAATAATCGCTTATTAAAAACTTTTTTGGTCTTAAATGGTCGCCTAACCATTAGTTATTTTATTTTAAACCTACTATATTTCCATCAGGCAATTTCATAGTAACCAGTTTATCAGGTTGCGACATACCGTATTTAGAAGCTAAACGCGGTAACTGCCCATTTTCTTTATCTAAAGTAACTTTCATATCACTTATATCTTGACTAACAGTTTTAT
>JAITSD010000012.1 GCA_031288055.1 Candidatus Opitulatrix roisinitermitis
AATCAATTAAATAAGTCTGCGGATCTACACCATAGGCAGAGGTTTTATAAAATATGCCAGAAAAATTTAATTTCATACCGTGTGTTAAATGTCCACCAGCTGCTAAATCCATACCTAATATTTTTTCACCAGGTTTTATCATAGCTTGTAAAACTGCGGCGTTAGCACTAGCACCGGAATGAGGTTGCACATTAGCAGCTTGAGCTTGAAAAAGTTGTTTAGCTCTTGAAATAGCTAAATCTTCAGCAATATCAACTTGTTCGCAACCATTATAATATCGTTTACCTGGATAACCTTCAGCATATTTGTTGGTTAAAACACTACCTTGAGTTTGTAAAACTGATAAAGGTGCAAAGTTTTCTGAGGCTATCATTTCTAAACCATCTTGTTGTCTTTTTAATTCACCTTCAATAACGGCAGCAATTAAAGGATCAACTTGTTCAACAGGTTGTTCCATAATCGTCTTATCAGCTTGATTTTGTAAATTCGCTGTCATTGTTCCTCCTTTGGATTAATTTAAAACGTAACGACACTATATTAATAAGTTTATAATAGATTTTTTATAAACCTGCTTCACCGGGTGTTATATATCCTTTATCAATTAATTCAGATTTTTCATTATGTTTATCAATAGAAATTGGCTTAGTGGTTATAAGGCTTACTTCTTTATTATTAATATTAATTTTAGGCAGCGATTGTAGATATTTTGTTGAAGTTAAATTTGATAGCAGATCTAATAAAACTGATACAGTATTATCAACTAATTGGTTAGAATCGTAGATAACAGTCATAGTTTGATAAGAATTAGATATATTCCAAATAGCGGTTTTTAAACCGCCCACACCAATAATAGTCGGCCATTTATCTGAATCATAACTAGGCGTAAAACCTTTATCTTTTAAAGAATCTATAACCCCTTGAGCTATTTGGTCTGAACCCGCAACTATTATATCTGGTCGGCTAGCAGGATTAAAATTATATATTTCACTTAAATTGTAGTTTTGAACTAGAATCTTATTCATCCATAAATGTGATTCGTTTTGTTCATCACTAGCAGTGGTATTTTTTTTATCATTATTTCTAGTTAGACAAAATTGTTCGTAATCGGTTGCTTGTAGATCTACGGTAATATTATGGCTAATATAAATGTTCTTTTTTATATCAGTATCAATTTGACTATAAAGGCCAGTAAAGAAGTTTTTAGAATAGTTATTGACGTTTATTTCAGGTAGAATTATTTCCATAGTTTTTTTATTGTTCGTAGTATTTATTTGCTTTAACCACTGTCCGATATTTGCTCCCATTTGGTTAGCTGTGGGGGATTGAATGAATAAATCGTATTCTATACCTGCAATAAAGTTTTGCCAACCAATAATTTTTATTCCAGCGGCTTTAGCTTCCAGTAAACCCTTTTTTAATTTTTGTAATTCTTTATTAGTGTCTTTCCCTATGGCATACGGATTAGGTATAGTTAAACCTAATAAATTAGGTAATGAGCTTTCATCCATAACAGGGCTTATAATTATAGCTTGAATGTTATTTTTAATCATACTTTGTATTTTCAGTGCTTGATCCCCCAGTGTTGTGGCAGATTCAATATCTATATTAGTATCTTGGAAACCGCTGTTTTTAAAAGTTTGCCAGAAGGCGTCTTTAATATGTTGTGGATAGTCAATTGTGGAATTATCAACGAAGGAAAACCAAGAACTAGGCATAACCACGCCGACTTTAAAATTATTTGTATTTTTGGAGTTTTGCGATTCATAGTTTTTGTGAAAAACAAAAAAATAGAGTCCACTAGTTATTAGAATTAGTAGAACCAGCGGTAAAATAAGCTGGAGAGTTTTTTTATTCATATATTCTATTATAATTTATATATATAAATATTCAATTTAAGTTTGTGATATACTGAAGTTATCTGTTCTTTTATTGTAGGAAAGGTAAATTTTTAAAAATTATGAATAAAAATGTTGAAAATAAAGAAGCTGTGCTTGATGGAAACGGTATTAATGAAAAAAGTAATATTGACCAGAATAGTATAGTTAGTGAAGATAAAGTAAATCAAAAAAATAAAAAATTGAGTTTTATAAAAAACTTAGATAAATCACTACTTAATAAGTCTTTAGCTGAAGCTTTAGGCTCGTTTTTACTGGTTTTTGGCATATTATTTGGTAGTATTATTTTACCATTTTTTATGTTTTCTATGCCACAACAGTCTAGTTCCGGTAGCACAGAATTAAATTTTGCTTTTTATATAAAACCTTTAACGATTGCTTTATCTTATGGTTTGTCGGCTTGGTTAGTTTTTGTAACGCTGGCTAAAATATCTGGCGGTCATTTTAATCCTGTAATATCTATAGCTGCGGCAATTTGCAAAAGAGTTTCTTGGGTGGTGGCTGGTATTTATATAGTAGCACAGCTGTTTGGAGCCGTTTTAGCAACAGTAGTCATAAGATTGATTTTGCCAAGTTCAACTAATGGTAGTTCACAATCAACTGATATATCGTTATCGCCGACTAGTTGGTTTAAATATTCAGCTGCCGGTTATGATAATGCATCAGCCGGAAACTCTCTGTATAGTGATGGTTTAGGTTTTATTTTTTCACCAGCAGCAGTTTTAATTTTGGAATTAATTGGTGTGATAATTATAACATGGGTGTTTATATCTATAACTGAAA
>JAITSD010000011.1 GCA_031288055.1 Candidatus Opitulatrix roisinitermitis
TGAAACTATAATAATTAATCAATTAGCCCAAATTAATCCAGGTAAAATTGCTATAACGGATTTAAATTATATAGCTAGAGATAACCCTTTTTTAACTGGTCGATTTGACGCTTTAGAGCTAGATTTTAATAATAAAGTCACTAAAATAATTGAAATAAAAACAACTAATACTCCTCAAACTTTCTTTCCTCACCCTAGCGATACAATTCAAAAGACTAAACGGGTGTTAGAAAATATACCATTAGATTATACTCATCAATTACTTTATTATATGAAAATGGCCAATGTTTTAGAAGGTCAAATAGTGGCTTTGACTAATATTTTTGATTTAACTAAAAAAGATAATGCTTATAATATTGCCAAGTTTGATATAGACAATAAAAATACTATTTCCAAATTAGGTCGAGTTCGGTTCAGTCAACCTAAAAAAATTATTGATCTTTATGCTACTTGTTATTACCCAAAACTTTATGAGTTTACTTGTTTTTTGAAAAGTAATTTGTCTAAAAAAGTTTCGCATATTCCTTCGGGACGATTTAGTCCTAAAAATAGTGAGGCGAAAGTTGAAGATTTAAAATTAGAATTAAATGACATTTTTCGTTCTGGCAAAATAAATAAAATTGTGGCTATTGATATTGAAACTGATAGAGACCGGATTATTGAATTTGGAGCCATTGTATCAGATTTATCAGGTAATATTTTATGCGAAGTTGGTCAATTGGTTGATGGCAAAAACGAATCTAGTTTATTTGGTGTGCCAGAGTTTTGGCCTTTTATAAATTATGGTGAATTAGAATATGAAGGTTTACATAATATTACTCCTGTACTTATTGCTAATAAACCTTTATTTGAATATTCGGATAAATTAAAAGAAATTGTCAATTTATTATTTCAACCTAATCAAATTTTGCTTTACCATAATGCTAGTATGGAAAATGGTAAGTTTTCTTTGTGGATACCAGATTATTTTGTTAGATTAAAAAAGGGTACAATACGAGTGGTTGATTCATTGAATTATTCAAAATATTTAGATAATGTTAAAAAAGACGAAATTAAAAATAGCCAAACCAACTCAATAGTTGATATTTACCAAAATGATACTTTGGATTCTTATGCTAAACGCTGGGGCGTTAAACCAAATTCTGAAACTGGCGATGAATTACACAGGGGTCATGATGATGCTAGAATTATGTTAGAAGTTTTTTTAAAACACAGCGGGGAAATATTAAAAGATATTTAAAAAATATTAAGTTGATTTAATCCACAAAAATTAATTTAATTAATAAATTAAATAGACTTAAGTAAACTGTTTATAAATTTTTGTAAGATTTTTTATTATAAATAATTTTTGCTAGACTACCTAAACTGCTAATAATTAGCCAAAATCCTAAAATCATATATAGTTCAACACCAGTATTAGGTAATGGCGACACAGGATTTAGGGGCTTTGGCTCAGGTGGTGTTGGAGTTGGTGTTGGGCTAGGTTGTTTAATATTTACAAAAGGCTGACCGTTGTTAAAAGTCTGGATAGGTTTATCATAAGTTAAAGCTAGTGTGTCTAATCTACCAGCTAATTTCTTGTAACCACTGGGGGCTTGTTTTTCCTCAATATTCCAAGCGTCCATACATAAATTAATTGTTTTAAAAATCCCAGCTGCTGAGTCGTAATCACAAATTGCTATACCTTTATTTAAATCATCGTCAGATACTGTTTTAGGGTCAACGCAAGTTGAATAGTAATTGGGTTGACCGATATTATCAACTATTGTAAATTGTCTAGCTATACCTAGCGATGAGTTAGTTAGTGTCCAAACAGCTCCGCCTAAAAGCTGACCGTTAGCATCGCTTTTCTGCCATTCTAATTGTCCTAAAAATGGATCATTTATAAAATTATAATTCAAAATGGTGTTAACATGACAATTTGGTACTGATTCATCTGTGGCGGCACAAAAATCTATGGTTGTCAAATCTATAATGAAGCCATCTGGTGCATTAAATTCGGTAACTGTCCAAGTTCTGGTGTAGGGGGGCAAATTAGCAATGAAAAAGTAACCAGGTCTAGGGTCAGAATCACATATATTTGGCAACCAATCACCTTGAGTTGTACAAGTATAATTGGCTTGTCCAAAATTATCTTGTATAATTGCTGAATTGCCATTATTGTCGCTTATTTCAAAAGTGGCTTCGCCCAAAGGTAAATTACTTTGCCAATTGCCACCATTAGCTAAACAATCTAGCTTTTCGGTAAACTTAGTTATAGAACAACTGTTATCTGATCTCAATTTAGTAAAGCTGAGAGTTGGTTTAATTGGTTGATTAACTATATTATCAAAAGTATAATTAGGTACGGGTGAAGTATCTGGTTGAGCACTATTAGGTTGCCCCATTTGTTTTTGAGTTATAACTGATGGGTTTTGTGATAATTCGTAGCCAATAGGTGCAGCTGTTTCAGTTAGTGTCCAGTAATAGGCTAATTGCCCATCTAGTCCACATAAATTGCTTGGCGGATTATCAGTGAATCCGCTTTGCGACATGGAACATGGTGGTAATTGAACAGAATAATAACCTATTCTAGGATCTAAATCTTGGTTGGGATTAGAACTTATATTTTGACAAGCTGCAGTCGATGTGGCCACGCAATCTATTATATTATTTATTTCAAGTACTGAGCCATCAGGGTTGAAAGGCTCACCTTGTCTAGCATTTCCTTGGCAGGCTTGCTCGGGATTATCTAGGCATACATCAGGGTTAACTGTTAGTGAAAAAGCACTACCTGTTAAATCAAAGTCGTCATCTGAACTAGTGGTTCCAGCTGATGATATTTTATGCCAATTTATTATAGGATATTGAGTATTATTAAAAACTCCTAACCAAGTATATTGTGAAAGGGTTGTGTCAAAAGTCATTGGATCGGGTGAGTTTGGTTGTATAAAGCCATCTGGGGCTTGAACTTCATAAAGTAAATAAATATCCTGTCCCAAAATAATGCTAAAACCACCAGGTGCAGCATTTTGGTCTAAGCCAGTGTAATTTATATCGCCCGTATTATCAGTTATAACTATAGGACTGATACAAGTTTTATTTATGGAATCCCAATCAGTAGATTTGCAGACTTGCCAAATTGAGTTAGCTATTGGATTATGTAAATCATCGCTTTTTTCCCAAGCCGCGACGGTTGGTAAAGGTGTGTTTTCAATTCTAGTGGTTCCTGCTGTATCATCTCGTATAGTATAAAACTCGCCAACTTCAGAAGGTATATCTTCGGGCGTATTGTTAACTGTTATAAAGTTTTTATTAACTGGGCTTTCTAGACACCAGTCTTGCTGAGTATTATAATTTACACCGCATAAATTATTTGGATTTAGGGCTTGGTAACCATTTGGGGCGATAGTTTCAAAGAGTTTATAACTACCCCCGGGAATGTTAGGCACTACAAAATGACCAGGACGAGGATCTGTATCGCATAAAGTTTGTGACATAACATCAACCATACAAGTATTAGGAGCTGTGGTGCTGGAATAGTCTTTTATGGTGTAAACTTTATTAGTTTGCCCTATAGAATCGGTACCAATTAATTGAAGCTGCCATTGAGTATTGGCTAAGCTTATATTATTGGTATCAGTTTTGTTCCATTTAATAGTCGGTGAATTAGCTGAATTTGGTATACCACAAATAATTAAACCCGGTTGATTTTTGGAAAAATCACCTTCGCAGCTATGGCTAAATAAATCGTCAGATATATTAGGATTGGGTCTTAGGGTACCATCGGCTATATTATAAATCATATTTTCATTTTCCACAGTTATAGTTATAATATTTGGAACTCGCTTATAACCTAAAGGTGCTTTAGTTTCTTGCAATTGCCAAACGCCATCATGGGGTAAAGTAACCATTAAAGAACCTAAAGCTTTGTCAATATCGACTAAACTGCCCTCCGGCGAATTATTGTCAGATACAGAATAACTTGTTTGATTAGAGTCAGTTAAAGTCCATTGAGAATCTTTTAAAGGCTGTCCTGTTTCATCACAAACTTTATCCCAAGCTAAATATGGCAAACGCAGATTAGTTATAGATTGATAAGTCTGGTGATTACTAAAAAAGATTGATCCAGTTTTAGCATCTTGAGTTATACCTGATTGTCCATCAAAAAAACATTGATTATCTCCGCCGGTACAAGTGGTAGTGAATGTATTAACTTTATTGACAGTTAAAGCATAATTTACTGGTGCTGTAATTTCTGTAGCATTCATAGTTACACTGGATAAATCAGAATAAAAATCGGTAATCATAAAGTAGCCGGGGCGAGGATCTAAATCACATAAATTTAGATTGCCAGGGGTATTACCTTGACATTGATAATTAACTTGTCCGGTATAATCTTCAATATATCTACCAGCTTGGTAATTGGGCAAATCGGGTGATGAAATAGTCCAGGCTGAATTATCTAAGGGGTAGCCAATAGAATCAGTTTTTACCCAGGCTAGAGTTGGAGTAATTCGTTTATTGGTAAAAGCTCCCAAATCAATTGAACATTTATTATCAACTGTTACTTGAGCTGATGGAAAATATTGAGCTAAATTGCCAGTTAGGGTAACTGTTGAACCAACAGCACAGCCACCAGGTGAAAATTCAATATCTCCCTCGGGTAAGGGTGGATTTATTTGATAACCTGGAGGGGCAGAGTATTCAGCAAAGTAGTGATTATTCGAAATAACATTATCTAAAATAACTCTAAATTGTCCGACTTGAGGATTTAAATCAGTGTAACTTTGTTCGGTTGGTTGACACCATTCATTATTGTGGTCGCAGTCGTGAATTAAAATACCGCTAGGCTGTATGTCATCTTTTATTTGCCAAATAGAATCTGGTAAAAGTACACTATTATTATCTTTATCAACTTTTGACCAAATAATTTGTGGCAGATGTTGGTCGGCAATAGTGCCAAATTCGTTCATAGGTTGTTGTAATAAAGTGGTAGATAAAGTGTTACTATTTGTGAAATAGCCTACTGGCGGAGTTTTTTCAGATATTGTATAAGTGGTATTTATATCAGTTAGATTTTCTATAATAATAGAACCAGCCTCAGGATCCTGATCGTTTTGTAAACCAGCTGGGCAAGGTGCTGCTATACAATCAGTTATGTCAAATGAGGTGTTAGGACTGCTTATTGTAAAACTAGCCCCACCAATTAATTCGTTTGTATCAATGTCAGTTTTAGTAAAATGCATGGATGGTTGTCTATAATTAACTAGATTAGCTAAATCGTGGGTATTATTTAATTCTAAATTAGGTGTTGTCCAAATATGTTTATTGCTAAAATTATAGCCATTGGGAGCTTGAGTCTCTTCTAAAGTCCAGATGCCAGTTTCTGGCAATAACAAATTAAAACTACCTGTAACTTTATCAGTATCTTCCACCATTTCAACCACTTGTCCTAGAGTATTTCTACACTCACCTGCACCGTTATCAACTATCGCACAGGTAACATTAGAATTTGCAATAGTAAATGTGGCTCCTGCAAGTAAATTATCTGAACTATCAACCTTTTTAAAGGTCACTCGAGGATTTTGCTGTATTTTTTGATTAACTATTTGTCCGTAAGTGACATTTGTGTTCCATAAATCTAAATAGACTTGTTTTGTGTTAGTGGACAACTCATAGCCATTAGGAGCTTGTCTTTCCATTAAATTCCAAGTACCAAAGCCATCAGCTAATATTGAATTAATTTTAAAATAACCACTCCTAGGATCTTTATCTTGAAAAGCATCGCAATCTTGTTGTTGACAGTCTTTAATATTGGTAATACTTTGATTGGCTGTTGGATTAACCATATCCCAAATTGAATTGCCTAAATGTTCGCCATCAGCATTGATTTTTTCCCAGGTCACGATAGTTGGTATAGGATAGTTAATAAAAGCTCCAAAGTTCCAGCCGTTTATGGGGTTAATAGGATTCCATGATGAGTTAGGATAATAATATAAAGAATCGGTTCTAACTACGCCAGATAATTGAGGTATATTTGAATTTTCTGCTACGCAAGGGTTTTGATTAGTTGAAACTTCATTTGCCCCATTACATTGAGTGGCATTTTGATTATAAGAATAAGAATTAACTGGATAAAGAGCAGTTGTGCCAAGCGGTGCGTTTATTTCCCACAATCTATAAACATAATCTTGAGCCTCAGTGGAATTATTTCTAGAAATTTTAAAAGCGCCACATCTGGAATCAACATCGCCACCACTATTATCCATAATTGTTTGTTGTGATCCTTGTTGTGATTGTGTGCTGTTCCAATTAGCCTGCGTGGCTATAAGTAAAAAAGTCGCACCACAAACATGTTTATAACCAGGTCTGTAAATATCGGCATAAGTTGGATTGTCACTTTCAGAATTTGTGGGGTCGACCTCAATTTTTTCCCAGCGTAAATCTCCCGAATTATCAATATAGGAACCCTGAATAACTGAATAATTTACATTATCTGGTAAAGGTGGACCGCCATCGTCATAAGATAAAGTTTTAATATTTTCAGCATAGGATATGGCTGGAATTAAACTTATAATTAATGCCAAGCTAACTATTGTTATTAATAAAAGATGGCTTGACCTTCTCACAGTTTAATTCTAGAAAATAAAATTTTTAAAAAATAGTTTAATTTTACACTATAATAAAAAGGTAACAAAAATAGTATGCTAAACTAAAATTAGTCGTGTACCGACCATGGAGTGTATGAAATTAAACAGTTAATTTCGCTGTGCAGCAATTTGAAGGATAAATTTTATGGTATTAGAAACTAAAACAAAAAAAGGCATAATAGATAAATATGCCACCGGTAAAAGTGATACGGGTTCGCCTGAAGTTCAAATTGCTTTATTGTCTCAAAGAATAGCAGATTTAACAGAACATTTAAAGGTTCATAAACATGATAATCACTCTCGTAGAGGTTTGCTTATGTTAGTTGGTAAAAGACGACGACTATTAGATTATTTGTCTAATATTGACATTAAGCGTTATAGGTCAATAGTAAAAAATTTAAGTTTAAGACATTAATTTTTAATTATTTTAAAGAATTGGTTTTAATTTCTATAAGGCAAAGTTTAAGTCTTCAAGAAGGTCTTGAAGCTAGTTGAAAAGTTCAGCTAATAGAATATATAAATTGAGGAGAATCATGGAAGGTTTCAACATAAAAAAACATAACACGATCATTGATAATGGAAAGTTTGGCAAGAGGACTATTAGCTTTGAAACTGGTCTTTTAGCAAAACAAGCTAACGGTTCAGTTATGGCATATTTAGACGAAGATACAGCTATTTTATCAACAACTACTGCGGGAGGAGAACCTAAAGAATCATTTGATTTTTTTCCTTTAACTGTTGATGTTGAAGAGCGAATGTATGCCGCAGGTCGAATACCTGGTTCATTTTTTAGACGTGAAGGTCGTCCATCTACTCAAGCTATTTTAGCTTGCAGATTAATTGATCGTCCTTTAAGGCCATTATTTTCTAGTGAACTTAGAAATGAAATACAAATAATAGAAACTATTCTAGCCGTGGGTGAGGATGAAGCTTATGATGTTTTGGCAATTAATGCTGCTAGTGCTTCAACACTTATTTCAGGTATACCGTTTTCTGGTCCAGTAGGAGCTGTTCGTTTGGCTTTAGTTGATGATCAATGGATAGCTTTTCCATCTTTTTCTCAAGGAGAACAGTCCGTTTTTGAATTAGTGGTGGCTGGTAGAGTCGTGGACGGTGATGTGGCTATTGCTATGCTAGAAGCTGGGGCTGGTAAAAATGTTGTAGACTTGGTGGCTCAAGGTGTCACAGCTCCAACTGAAGAAGTGGTGGCTCAAGGCTTAGAAGCAGCTAAACCATTTATTCGTCAACTCTGCCAAGTACAAGTAGAATTAAAAGAAGTTATATCTAAATCAATTGAGGAGTATCCTTTATTTCCAGAATATTCTGAAGAGATTTATGCTTTAGTTAAATCTAGAGCCTATGATAGTCTAAAAGATTATTTTACTATATCTGATAAGTTGCAAAGACAAGAATTAATTTCTAGTTTAAAAGATAGATTACAAGAGGAATTAGATGAGCAGTTTGAAGATAGAGCTAATGAAATATCGGCGGCTTATAAAGCTTTGCAAAAGCATATAGTTAGACAACAAATTTTAAAAAGTGGTAAAAGAATTGATGGTCGTGGACTAACTGATATAAGACCTTTAAATGCTAATATTTCTGTGATTCCAAGGGTTCATGGTTCAGCTTTGTTTGAAAGAGGTGAAACTCAAATTTTGGGTATTACAACTTTAAATATGTTGAGAATGGAACAACAAATTGATTCCCTTTCGCCAGAAACAACTAAACGCTATATGCATAATTATAATTTTCCACCATTTTCAGTGGGCGAAACTGGTAGAGTCGGTTCGCCTAAAAGACGTGAAATTGGTCATGGGGCTTTAGCTGAAAGAGCTTTAGACCCGGTTATTCCATCTAGAGAAGATTTTCCTTATGCTATTAGACAGGTTTCGGAAGCCTTAGGTTCAAATGGTTCTACCTCTATGGGTTCGGTTTGTGCTTCTACTTTATCGCTTTTAAATGCTGGTGTGCCACTTAAAGCACCTGTGGCAGGCATTGCTATGGGTCTAGTTTCAGATAAAATTGATAATAAAACTAAATGGGCCACTTTAACAGATATTTTAGGTGCTGAGGATGCTTTTGGCGATATGGATTTTAAAGTGGCTGGTACAAAGGATTTTATAACAGCTATTCAACTTGACACAAAATTAGATGGTATTCCGGCTGATATTTTAGCTAAAGCTTTACAGCAAGCTAAAGATGCTAGATTATCTATTTTAGATTTAATAAATCAAACTATTTCCAAACCTAGTGAAATGAATCCTAATGCACCTAGAATTATCTCTTTAGAAATACCTCAAGATAAAATTGGCGAAGTTATAGGACCTAAAGGTAAGGTTATTCAGGAAATGCAGGAAACCACTGGCACGGAGATTTCGGTTGAAGAGATAGATGATAAGGGAATAGTTTATATAGCTTCTACTAATGGCGAGGCTGCTGAACAGGCGCGTCAAAAAATTGACGAAATTGCTAATCCGCGAGTTTTGCAAGAAGGCGATATAATTGATGGCGAAGTAGTTAATTTAGCTGTTTTTGGAGCTTTTATAAAATTAACCCCCGCTAAAGATGGTCTTTTACATATAAGTCAATTGAAAAATATTACTGGTGGAAGTAGGGTTAATAAAGTTGAAGATGTTTTGGAAGTAGGACAAAAAGTTAAGGTTAAAATAAAGCAAATTGGTAAAGACGGTAAAGTTTCTTTAACACCAGCTTAATTTTTTTCTTTAGTTTTAAAAGATTATGCATATTCAATTTCCGCCTAAATTAAAATCTGATGCTTTACGGTTAGTGGCATTAGGTGGTTTAGGCGAAGTCGGACGAAATATGATGGTTGTGGAATATAAGAATAAAATCTTAATTTTAGATTGTGGGGTTTTATTTCCTCGAGATGGTGAACCTGGTGTGGATTTAATTTTGCCAGATTTTTCTTATTTAGTAAATAGGCTGTCAGATATTCAAGCTATAGTCGTTTCTCATGGACATGAAGACCATATAGGAGCTTTACCCTATCTTTTGGAATTAAGGGGTGATATACCGATTATTGCTTCGCGGTTTTCTTTGGGTTTGATAAAAAATAAATTAAAACAATTCAACTTAAAAGCCAAATTAATTGAAGTTAAAGCTAAACAGACTTATAAAACTGGTGATTTTGGTTTAGAATTTGTGGCAGCTAATCACTCCATACCGGATGCTTTATGTGTTTTTATTCAAACGGCAGCGGGTAATATTCTATTTACCGGTGATATTAAATTAGATCAAACACCTTTAGATTGTCGCATTACTGATTTAAATCATTTGGCTGAAATTTCTAAAAAAGGCGTAGATTTATTTTTAGTTGATTCCACAAATGCTGAGGTGCCGGGAGTTATTCCTACTGAATCAGCTATTACTCCAGCTTTAGAAAGTGTTTTTCATAAATCAAAAGGTAAAATAGTGGTGGCGTGTTTTGCATCTCATGTTCATCGAGTTCAGCAAATTATTGATACAGCTGTTCAATATTCTCGAAAAGTTTGTTTTGTGGGTTTTTCAATGGTAAAGACAATGGGTTTAGCTAACCAATTAGGCTATTTAAAAATACCCCAAGGTATAGTGGTTGATTTGAAAGATTTAGATAATTTGCCAGATAATAAAGTGGTTTTAATGTGTACGGGTTCACAAGGCGAGCCTATGGCGGCTTTAAGTAGAATTTCTAGGGGCGATCATACTAAAATAAAAGTTGGTGATAAAGATACTATTATTATGGCTAGTTCTCTTATTCCCGGTAATGAAAAATCGGTTTTTCAAGTGATAAACGATTTGACTCTTTTAGGCGTTGAGGTTGTACATAATAAAAATAGTTTTGTTCATGTTTCTGGACATGCTGCACAAACTGATTTATTATATTTATATAATGTTGTGCGTCCAAAAAATATGTTGGCGGTTCATGGTGAGCCAAGACATCTTGTGGCTAATTGTAAAGTGGCAACTGAAGCTGGTGTTAAAAATACTATAGCAGCTTTAAATGGAGCAGTGATTGATTTGCGAAATTCTTATGCTAAAAGAACTGGACAATTACAAAACAACTATATATATGTTGATGGTCGTGCTGTTGGTGAAATTGATGAAGATGATTTAAAAACCCGTAAAATTTTAGCCTCTGAAGGATTTATAACATGTTCAGTTGTAATTGATAAAAATAAAAACAAAGTTGCTTCAATACCACAAATTAATGCTAGGGGTTTTGCTGAAGATATATCGGTTTTTGATAATGTTAAACAGCAACTGGTGGTTGAATTAGATAAATATTTGAAAAATGGTATTTTGGAAACTAGTAAATTATCTAAAGTGGTTAGACGCACACTGGGTATTTTTATTGATAGAAAGCTTAGGCGTTCGCCTGTAATAGTACCAATTGTAAATATTGTTTAATTTCTTTTTTTTAATTACTTTGAATTTTGCTACGCATTTTTTCCAATCGTAATATTTCTTGTAAAATCTTATTTTTATTAACAGTCTGCGGGCTATTTTTGTCAATAGATTTTAAATAATTGCGATATTCTAAAATATAATAATTAAGATTTTTTAAAAACAGTTGTTTAAAAACATCTTGCACATATAAATCTAAACGAGTTTTTTTATCGGTCAGTAATGGTTTATTTATTAAAAGACTTAAATATTCTTGCAGTTGAGTATTATCTTGATAGTTTTCAGTTAGGTGTTGGCTAATTATTTGTATAAATTTGGCTTTGCCCTTTTGTTTAATTTGCGATAGCCCACCTAAATTTGTTATTACTTTATAAACAGTTTTATTATTTTGTGAATTGAAAAATCTATCATTTAATTGATTATAATAATTTTCTGGTACCATTTCGGGTGTTTGTAAAAGCGTGGTTAGAACTATGTCTGATAATGATAAATTAATTATTTTAGTAGAATTGTTAGTATTGCGAGAGATTATGTTGTTTTGCGGTTTAGTAATTTTATTTTGCACTATTTTATAATCTAATCTTAACCAATTAGCTGCTAATTCAATATATTGTATTTGCAAACCAGTATCTTTTATATTGGAAATAATTGGAGCAGCGATTTCTAAAGCTTTTATTCGTCTTTCAGGAGTATTTAATTCAATGCCTTTAATAGCTGATTTGATAACGTATTCAAAAAGAGGTTGAGCTGAAGTAATTAGTTTAGATATTGCTTCATCACCTTTTTTGATTCTTAAATCGCATGGATCCATGCCCTTAGGCACAATTGCCACAGAGGTTTGAGCGGCAAAAGTTTGATCCTCTGCAAATGATTTTTGAGCGGCAGTTTGACCAGCCTCATCACCATCAAAAATAAAAATAACTTCACCCATATTCACATTTGGAAAGCTTTGCCCAATGCCAGTTCCCCAGTCGGCCATAATTCGGCGTAAAAGTTTGGCATGAGAGTTTCCAAAGGCGGTTCCACAAGTTCCCACAGTATTATGGAATCCGGCAATATGCATGGCCATAACATCTGTATAACCTTCAACCACTATAGCCTGTTTATGTTGAGCAATGGATTTTTTAGCAAAGTTTATACCGTAAAGGGTTTGCGATTTTTTATAAAGTTTAGTTTCTTTAGTGTTTAAATATTTAGCAGTTTTCGGGTTATTATCTAAAATTCGACCGCCAAAACCAATGACTTGGTCTGTTAAATCAAATATAGGCCATATTAGTCTATTTTGAAAACGGTCTGTTAAAGTGTTACTATAATTTGCTGATACACCCGAATCAGTTAATTCATTATTAGTGTATCCTTGATCTTGAAGATGTTTTGTTACAGCGTTTTTAGGGGCAAAACCAATTGAAAAGTTTTCTATATCGCTGTCATTGAATTTTCTGTCATAAAGTAATTGTCTAGCTTTGTTGCCGTCTGGTGAATAAAGTAATTTCTTATAATAATCAGCTGTTTTTCGATTTATTTCGTATAATCTTTGTCTATTAGACGAAATATCTATATTATCATCACCGCCTTTAATATTTTTATAATGAAGTGCAAAACCTGATAAAGTTGCTACATGCTCCACAGCTTCAGGAAAACTCATAGAGTTTAATTTCATAAAGAATTTGTAGATGTCGCCGTGTTCTCCGCAGCCAAAACAATGCCAAACATTCATATGGGGAGATACTGTAAAAGAGGGAGTTTTTTCATCATGGAAAGGGCATAAACCTTTAAAACGACCTGCACCAGCGGATTTTAAAGTTATATGTTTTCGAATAATTTCTAGAATGTCGGCTGCTTCCCTAAGATTACCTATGTCGTCATTTGAAATCAACCGTGCCATAATTAAAGACTACCATTTATGTCAAGTGAGGTGGCAATTATTTTATTAAATTGCGTTATGTAAGCATTTATATATCAAAAAACCTTAGTAATTTATGATAGTCTTGTTTCATGAATGGTAATAATATGAAATATACTGCTGCTATTATTTCTGAAAATCAAAAATATATTAATGCCTTAAAAATCAGCTTTTAAGAATAATTTTAGGATTTTGATTTTTAAAAAAGTTGATCAATTTTTAACTCTTTTAGAAGTAGATATAGGTTATAGAAATAATTTAAAAATTATATGGTTTGATTTTCAACTTGGTGACATAACAACTTCATTAATGGAAACCCCCCTTTTTTTACATCGGGGGAAACTAAAATATCTATTCAGATATTTGATTCCAAACATGATTTACAACCAGAGATTAAAGAACGTATAGTTTCATATAGAGATTTAATAATTAAACAAAAAGATTTTTTAAATTTAGATGGGAATAATAATTTTATTTATAATTCAAATACAGGTGAAATTGTTTATAATAATAAAAAAACTGAATTGACTCTTTCTGAAAACAAAATATTTAGAACTTTATATTTGTCAGCTGGAATATTTATAAATAAGTTAGACTTGGAATATAAGATATACGATGTGGCAAGTCAAAGATATGAAAGTACTGCAATAAATACCTATATTACTAGGATTCGTATGAAATTGAGAAGTTTAAATATAAAATTAGAAAATTGTATTGTTCTAAAACGGGGGTTTGGTTGGAAATTTGAGATATCTGAATAATTTCTAATTCCTAAAAGGTTATTTCGTAATTGAATTTCTAG
>JAITSD010000051.1 GCA_031288055.1 Candidatus Opitulatrix roisinitermitis
TTTAATAACATATTTTATCTCGTTTCTAACAATTTTATTAGAAAATTATCAGGCTATTAAGTGTTTTTTTTTTTTGGAATAATTTTAGTATGGAAATTAGGAAAAATTGGAATAAGTTCTCGTTTAAAAAACTAGGAATTGTATTTTGTTTATTTTTATTCGGAGTTGTAGCTTTTGTAAGTGGTAATTTATCACAAGTTAATGCTGCTTCATCATCTACGGTTTTACCAGTGGCTAAAGGCGGGACTGGTAGCAATTCGGCCAACGGAGCTAGAACTAATTTAAATGCTCAAGAAAGATTAGTCAGCGGCACAAATATTAAAAGCATTTTTGGACAATCTTTATTAGGAGCTGGAAATGTAACCAATATATCACAAATTAACACCAGTGACTGCAATTTAACTGTAGGACAAAGATATATTGCACAAAATGTCGGTTACCAAAATGGAAAATCGATAAACGGTCTACACTTTAACTATCGGGCGTATAATGATTTCGATATACAATTTGCCCAGCCAGCATGGACTTACTCACATATGATATATACTAGCAATACCCACGAAACCAAGTCATTCACATCAACAGCATATGCTAATAAAGTAAACGAGTGGATAATGACCTGTGACTCCTGTTATTTTTCCGGACAAATTTCAACTGTTTATAATGAAGGTCAAACAAGAGTTAAATTGTCCATAAGTGGTACAATATCTGGAGCTGATGGTGTAACTTTAACTATAGATAGACTTTATTAATTAACCTTCTTTCTTATAATTTTTAGCTAATGTGAATACAAAATCTAAATAATATAAAACCTAATTAAAACAAGAACAATCTGTTACTCTTTTTGGTTAACAGACGAGGCTGCTACTCTTTTTCGTTAACAGACTTTAATATTTTCTAACAATTTTATTAGAAAATTATCAGGCTATTAAGTTTTTTTTTTTTTGGAATAATTTTAGTATGGAAATTAGAAAAAATAATATAGAAGTTAGAAAAAACTGGAATAAGTTCACCTTTAAAAAACTAGGAACTATATTTTGTTTATTTTTATTCGGTATAGTTACTTTTATAAGTGGTGAGCTAAACTTTGCCAATGCCGCTTCATCATCCACAGTTTTGCCGGTGGTTAAAGGCGGAACTGGATTAAATTATTTTCCACCAGATCAAGTTTTAATGGGTAATGGTGAAAACACTCTGATTGGCAAAACAGTCAGCAATACAGTTACTTCGGGTTCCGACAATATTCTAACTTCTGGTGGAGCTTATTCTAAATATCAAAACACTGGCACAGAAGTTACTTTTTCTATGATTCTAAATAGTTATAGCTCTTGTGCAAGTTGGGGCACTATTCACAACAATAACTTTACAGGTTATATGCAAACAAATAATAAAATCCTTGGTGTAGCAACAGTAGAAAGTACAGCTTTTAAAATAAATAACAATAACTGTTATATAGATGATTTTATAGATCTACCATCAGCTTATAGATATTCGCAAAAAATTAATGCGATGGCAACGCTTATAAATGAAAGTACTAATATTTCGTATCAACTATATTTAATAACTAGTACTGCAACTTCATCAACAAGTACTTTTATAGGAATGTTAAATAATTATAGTAGAATACCCACTGGCAATTATAGACTTAAAATACATCTTTCTGCCGTTATAAGAATAGCATAAATAATAAAAATTATTGGCTAGGTTTAGCTTTATTAAGAGGTTTTACATCAGTTTTTAATAATTTTCTATTCAATATTCCGTAATTTTTTCTAATTTTGTAGTTGTCTTTAATACGCTTTTGGACAATATTATTTTATTTCAACTATGATTTTTTCGGTTTTATATATTTTTTCCGTTTACCAACAGTTAATATTTAATTTACTGAAAAAGTAACAATTTTATTAAAAAAAATAGCCAGCTATTAACCGTTTTTTTTTTTGGAATAATTTTAGTATGGCAATTAAAAAAAATAATATGGGAATTAAGAAAAATAATATAGAAGTTAGAAAAAATTGGAATAGGTTCAGCTTTAAAAAATTAGGAGCTATCCTTTGTTTATTTTTACTCGGTATAGTAACTTTTATAAGTGGTAATTTATCCCAAGTTAATGCCGCTTCGTCATCCACTGTTTTGCCAGTGGCTAAAGGCGGGACTGGGGCTAATTCAATATCTGAAGCTAGAAATAATTTACAAGCTGAATATGCTGGCAATAAAGTAACTTCTATTTCCTCGTCATCAAATGACACACAATATCCTAGTGCAAAATCGGTTTACGATTACAACTTACCTGCCGTGGGAATTGATAACTTTTATATGAAAACAAGTTTACCGTTAGGTCCAGGCTATATATTTTTATTAGGTCAACTGCCAACTGAAGCTAGTGGTTCAAACATAAGAACATTTTTTGGGGGGACATTTTTAGCTGCCCGTATCGCCGACCCGAATGCTTGGCCCGGTATGTTTAACGCTAAAATAGATATAAATGCCGGATATGCTAATTCATCACTAGGCCTTTTAACTAATGTTGTGCCAACCATCAACAACTCAGGGGGGATGAGCACCAACTTTGCAGCTTGGCAGTTGGGTAAATTTACTTATGATGCCAAAAATTATATAGGATTAGCTATGACTGGTGGCTCAACTTTTTGGAATTTAACTCATATAATTTTGAAGGGTTTCTATACTGGAACTTTACCAGCAAAATGCCCAACCGCCAATGATCTTTGCGTGGGACAAAAAATATTATATAGTAGCGTTACTAACTATACAAAAGTTTGGCCTGTTTAATTATTAACTTTATTTACTTATTTTTTCAGGAAAAATAACCAATTTTCGATAAGGTTCTGCTCCTCTGGATCGAGTCACATAACCCTGTTCTTTGATATAATCATGAACTAATTTTCTTTTATAAGAATTCATTGGTTTCATTTGAACTTCCTGGCCATTGTCAAGAGCGTTTTGCAAAGCGATTTTGGCTTGGTCTAAAGTAGTTTCATCATGTTTACGGCGAATTCCTGCCACATCAACAATTAATTTAGTAATTTTTTGAGTGTGTTTTCTAACAGCAGCTCTGGTCAAAGTTTGTAAAGCCACTAAAGCCTTATAATCTTGACCAGCCAACCTATTTATAGTTTCTTTACTATCTGTAACAATTTCAATAGCTACTCGATTATTACGAATTACCATCTCAATATCACCATCCAAATTTAACGAATCTAGAATCCCTTCCACAAAATCAGCTGCTATATCAGCCTCCCGGTTTAGCTCCTCTGTGGTAGGGATAATTTCCTTTTTAGCTATAAAATCGCCTTTGTTTTCGCCACTTGGTTTGTTTGGTTTGTTTGGTTTATTTTTCTTTACTATTTTGGCATCATCTGTCATAATATTTCCTTTCTACCTACTTATTTATATTTATCTTTTATTACGATTTTTACTTTTTGGCTGAGCTCTTTGGCCTTTAGTTTGAGTTTTCGCAGAATTGCTTAACTCAGCTTGCTTTTTAGCGTGTTGTTTAGCCTCAAATTTTTCATAAGCTTTTGAACCTGGAGTTGGCATATAACGAACTTGCCAAAGCGTTTGTCCTAAAGTCCAAGTATTTGTAGTCACCCAATAAATTAACACCCCAATAGGTAACATAGGTCCTATAAATATATAAGTTAAAGGCAAAATATAAATCATTGATTTTTGGATACCTGCTTGAGGACCTTCTAAAGTGGCTTGAGGCATATTATGAAAAACTGACACTCTTTGTGTAACATGCGTTAAAACTATCATTAAACCAATCATAACCCCAATAGCAATTCGGCCGCTTATATCTGGTAAACCCGAAAAAGTTTCATATAATTTAACTCCAAAAAATTGCGAGTTTTGAAAATCAGTAGCTTGTATAGCATCTATTGGTCCAACTGGTTGCCTCACGCCTGTTATAATATCTCCCATAGTCCGCAAAACGTTATATAAACTAAAAAATACCGGCATTTGCAAAAGTATTGGCAAACACGAACCCATAGGATTAGTCCCGTTTTTTTGATAAAGCTGCATGGTTTCTTGACTCATTCTTTGACGAGAGGCTGAATCTTTTTTATTCTTATAGCGTTTTTGAATAGCTAAAAGTTGCGGTTGTAAACTTTGGGTTTTTCTTATAGAGTGTATTTGCCTTATAAATAATGGTAAAATACAAACTCTAACAAATAGGGTTAGAAAAATAATTGCCATAACCCATGAAGCGCCTGCACCTTGTCCTAAACCCATTAAACTAAAAAATTGGTGTAATAGGTATAAAATCCAACCAATTATTATTTCAATAGGTTGTAATAATGCCCATAGGTTCATAGTTAAATACTATACTAAGTTTTACTTTTTATATAATCGCCAACCAAATAATTTAAGCGATTGGGGCAAATAATCAAATCCTCCTTTGGCAGCTGGATTGCAGCGCAAAAGTCGCCAAGCTAATAAAAAACCACCTAAAATTAAACCATATCCTTTAATAGATTGTTTAGCATACTCTGAACAACTAGGAAAATATTTGCACTTAGGCGGTAAATTAGCTGAAATATATTTTTGATAGAAATTAATTAGTTTAATTATAGTTTTCATCAGCTAGTTTAAAAATTAATTCGATTAGTGATTTTATTAAAAATTATTTGAATCTGCTTAACTAAATTAGAAAACTCAGCATCTAGCACACTTAATTTGGGTAAAAAAATAATTTGGATTTGTGGTGGAAATAAAGCGCTATTTTGTTTTACAGCTTCAGCAGTTCGCCGTTTAATTCTGTTTCTAATAACAGCTTTTTTAGAAACTTTTTTAGAAACTACCACAGCAAAACTAGCGGCTTGAGAATAAAAATTTAATAAGTCTGATTTATTTAATTCATTTTGTAATAATTTGTTTTGCAATTGCCGGGAACTTGCAACAGTCTGAGTATTTTTAATATATAAAGCTAAAAAATCAGCAGTTAATTGAGCCTTGCCATTTTTATATATTTTAGCAAAATCTTTTTTATAATGTAATTTAATAAGTTTACAATTTGTTTCAATTTTTTTATTAAGTAAATTAGAGACTTTATTAGTCGGTTCAACGGTTTTGTTAGACAATTCAACAATTTTTATCTTAAATTTTTTAAATTTAAGCAGTTATTATTTTTCTACCTTTAGCTCGTCGTCTAGCAATTAATCTACGACCAGATTTAGTTAACATTCTATGCCTAAAACCGTGTTTTTTAGCTCTTTTTCGGTTATTTGGTTGAAAAGTTCGTTTTGTCATAATAGCCTTTCTTTATTTACTATATAAAGTCTACCTAAATTATTAAAGTTAACGAAATTATTTTAAAATAATGATTTTTAATTTAACGATTGAATATTTTAATGTTAGCTTTAAAATACATTGTTGAAAACTAAGGGTTAATTTATAAAATGAGTGTGAAAGGAATAAATGGAAGTAGATGTCCTATGGACAAAAGTTGTGGAAAATATGTTGAAAACTCAACAGTTGACCCCTTTTTATACTGAAGTTATTAAAAAAATAATCCCTAAGTCTTTTGACAATAATCATTTAGATCTTTTTATCTATGACACCTATGCCAAAAGACGCATAGAAAGTGATATATCAAGTAACATATCTAACGAACTGGAAAATATTTTAGGTTATCCTGTGTCTTTTGCTATAAAAAGTGACCCCAATAACAGATCTGATCTAACTGCTAGTTTTTCATCTTATAAAACAAAAACTCAACCTATAACCTCAGCTAATCAAAATAATTACACAATCAACCAAATTAAAGAAAATAATATTAGCGATCAAACCGCACCGACTATTTCAACAATTGTAACTAATGGTAAATCAAAAAACACTAACAATAAAAACTTTTTTAAATTAGACGAGTATACAAATTATAAAAGTCCAGCTGATTTAAATAATCAGTCTAATTTATTAAATCAACCAAAACCATTATTTGGTAGATTAACACCTGACAATTCTAAAGTTATGGCTGGTTATACTTTTGAAAACTTTGTGGCTGGTGACGCTAATTCTTTTGTACTTTCAGCTTGTATGGCAGTGTCTGATAAACCTGGTTTAAATTATAACCCTTTATTAATACATGGTAAATCTGGTATGGGTAAAACTCATTTACTTCATGCCATAGGCAATAGCTATAAAATAAAATTTAATGAAAAAGGTGTTTTATATTGTACTGCTCAAGAGTTTATCAATGATTATGTTTTTGCTATTCGTGAAGGACAAATGCATAATTTTAAAATTAAATATTCTAATATTGATCTTTTATTAATTGACGATATGCAATTTTTTGCCTCTAAAACCAGCTCTCAAGAACAATTTGTTTATGTATTTAATCAGTTAGTTGAAGCTGGTAAACAGGTGGTTATGACTAGCGATGTTCATCCTAACGATTTAAAAAATTTGCCTGAAAGACTCAAAACTCGTATGAAAAACACAATCGTTGGTTTAGTGTCAGTTGGTTTAGAAACTAAAATAGCTATTTTAAAAGTATTTTCTAATACTGCAGGACAATCAGTAGCCACAGACGTTTTAGAAGTTATTGCTCAAAAAAGCACCGGCTCTGTTAGAGAATTAATTGGTTTATATAGAACTGTTATAAATTATCTTATTTTTTCTGGTAAAAATGTTACTCCTGAAGAAGCTTATAATTATTTAGTTTCACAAAATGTGGCACCTGTTGTTGATGAACATAAAGCTTATAGCCCTCAATCAATTGTGAAAAATATTTGTGATTTTTATAATAGTGGTTATGAAGAAATAATTGGGGCTAGTCGACGAAAAAGTGTAGTTTTTACTAGAAATTTATGTGTTTTTGTTTTACGAAAAATAACTAATTTGTCATTAACTGAAGTTGGCGAACAACTTGGCGGTCGTGATCATAGCACTATTTTAAATTGTTATAATAAAGCTGAAAAAATAATTTCTCAAGATAACACTATATTTGAACAAATTAGAATTTTTTTAAATATAAGTCGAAGTCAACAACTTGGATAAAACTTGTTGAAAATATGATAATAAAAACTAAATAAAAAATAATTTGAAAAACTTCAAAACTTTTTCAACAGGTTATAAAATTGATAAACTAATGATATTAGTAGTATAAACTATGATTATCAACAGTTTTAACAACGCTTAATTAATTTAATTAATTAAAGTTAGAAAGGAAAAAATATGTTGAATATAGAAAAAAGTGTTTTACTCGACTCTTTAACATGGATTATTCGAGCTGTACCTTATCGTCCAAATATTCAAGCTTTAGAAGGTATAGTTATAAAAATAAATCAAAATAATACAATTACTCTAAGTGCTTATAATAATGAATTATATATGGAAAACACTATTCCTGCTG
>JAITSD010000079.1 GCA_031288055.1 Candidatus Opitulatrix roisinitermitis
ACTACCTGTAATTGCCGTATTTATAGCACTTATTATATTTTGCTTTAACACATCAACATTACCCATTGCGTCAGAAGTATTAATATTTAATTTATAAGTATCATTGAGTAACTGAACTGTTTTTAGAGCTTCCCTAAATACATAATCAAATGATGCACCAGAATTTACACCACTAGCAACCATAGTGTCTAACGCTGAAACTAAACCAAGTATTTGATTAGTAGGCTCAAATTCAAAAGTTTCATATAAATCAGTTACATATTGTTGGACTTCTTCTATTCCTTTTCGTTGGTCTGCCATACTTGCTAAACCATTAGCTGCCTTATATGATGAACTAGCTATATTGTTTAATGAAGTTTCTAAAGCATTGCTTGCTTTAGTTTTTTCCAAAGCAGCTTCTGCTTCATTTTTTGTTTTTTGCATCTCTTCTACATATTCTTTAGCCGCTCCATGAGTTAAAGACATTTTATCAGCTGCTTTAGCTACTTCATTATTAGTATTTGTTACTTGTTCATTTAATAAAGTTTGTCCTATTTTTAATTTATCTAATGTAGCCGTTCCTGTCAACTTCCATTTTTCATACACAACCATTGCTTGATCTATTGCATTTGTTACACTACTATCATTTACGAATTTCTTTTTTAACTCTTCTAATTCAATAAAAGAAGTTTTAGCTAAATCTAAATTTTTTAATTCTTTATAAGCATCAGATTTTTCACCTCCGACAGATGATTTTGGGCCAACTGCTCCGTTTAAATTATTTTTTAAAACATTAAAGTCATTCTGAATATCAGTCATCCCAGAACTAAATTCAGTAAAATAAGTATTAGCACTAACTATACCCTCTGTTCTCAGTATGTCAAAAAAGGTTTTTGATGAAAAAGTGGCTTCATCTGTAGTGGTTTTTATCCCCTCTAACTCTTTTATCATATTATACATATTTGTATTTTGATAGCCTGTTTCTTCAGGTAAATTTTCTAATAATTTATTATTTATTGCTTCACTTGTTGCTTTACCATAAGCAATTGTTGCCTGAGTAGAGTTTTTTAACTGGTCTTCCAATCCCTCTAATTTCGCTTCTTCCTCTGATACTAAACCAGTAAATGTTGTTACGGCTTCACCTGTTTGCTGATAAGTTTTTGTATCCTCTTCTAATGCTTGTGATAAATCCACTTTAGCAAAATCTTTTAATGCTTTATTAGCATCATTTGCTTTTTTCTCTGTTTCTGCCATTGAACCTTTTACTATATCCCAAACAACAGCTCCCACAGCAAGTGCAGCCATAAGAGGAATTGCCACTTTCGTAGCAACCCCAAAAGCTGTCATACCGCCAGCGGCTAGTTTAGAATCAGTTTCCACCATTTTTAAAGACCCACCAACTCCAACTAAAGCCCCATCCATTTCTTTTGCTGGAGAAATAAAAGATTTAATTGTGGTAAAAAGATTTATTAACATATCTTTAGGCTGTTTTAATAATGAAGAAAAAGTTAACGCACCTTTACCCATATAAGCAAACATAAACTGCATTGAAGTTAATTGAAATAATAATTGTGTATACCCTTGACCTATTTTAGCAACTCCTGCTCCTGCTGTAAACAAAATCAAAGCAATTTGTGCTAGTGTTTTTGTAAAACCTGACCCACTTTCCATAGCTCTTGTGAATGCTAATACTATTTGATTTATAAGTTTTAATCCCTCTGTTGCTGGGCCACCAAAACTATCACCCATAGCAGAACCAAATCTAACCCAATTATTGGATAACAATTCTAATTGTCTATTCATAGTATTATTTCGTTGGTTAGTTTGTTCTTGGAGCTTAGCATAACTTGTTAATTCAATTCTTGCTAAATTCAATAAGTCTATATATTGTTCGTAATTAGCTACAAGGGCATTTAAAGCCTGTCCGTTGCGAATAGCATTAATACCAATTTGTTCCATTCCTTGAGCTACTGATTGCCCCTCTGATACACCATCTTTTAAACCTGTTATAAATGCTTGAAATATTGCTTGTGTATTTGACCCTAAAGACTGTTTTATTTGTTCGCCTGTCATATTAGTAATACGCTGTAAATTTAAAAACTGTTCCCCACCCTCTCTGGCTACTCTTTCAATAGCTATATTTGTTCTTAAAAATGCTGTTCTACCTAATTCGGCTTGTATACCAACAGAACTCATAGCTGTTGATAAAGCCAAAACTTCGTCTGTTGTATAGCCATACATTTTACCAACAGAACTAACTTGTTCGCCCATTTCAATAATTTCACTAGCAGTAGCATTAGCTGACAAGTCTAGCTGTGTTAAAGCATTAGCCACGCGTAAATATGAATCTTTTTGGCTACTTAAATCAACTCTTTTCATTTCATCGCCAACTTTAATATATTCAGTTCCTAAGTTTACAATCCTACCAATAGATTGAGCTGATTGGTCAGCAGCTACACCAGTAACATCATCAAACATAGCCACAGCTTTTGTGAAATCACCCATTTGGTCGGCAGCTACTCCTAATTGACCGCCCGTTGAAGCTATTTGCGTTAATTCTTCAACTCCTGTAGTTAGAGTAGAAGTAATTTCCTTTAATTGTAATGTCGCATTAGATAAATCAAATTCATCTTCGGTTGCTGAATAATTACGAGCAACTTGTGCCATTTCATCTTGCCATAATTTGGTTGAACTAATAACATTTTTTATAGGTGTAGACATCCATTCATAAAGTGTTCCTAGACCCTGAGAAGCATTTTGTAAAGCAAACATAGAAGCAGCCAGTTTTTGTAAATTTGCTGTTTGTTGGACTGTAGCTAATAATCCACTTTTTTGTTCTTGATTAAATTGTTTAGTTGCTCCTGCAAATTTACTTATAATTGAGAATTCTTTAGCACTCTCAATTTCAATTTGTTCCCCAATTTTTAATGATTCAAGCTTTTGTTCGTTTTGTTTTGCTAATTCTCCCGTAAGGCCATCATTATAAGCTTGACCTTTTTTATTAGCGGACATAATGGAGTTCATTAAGCCCATTTGTTCTTTGAAATTTTGATTAGATTTATCTATATTTTGTGATACGGCTTTAGTTTGTCTTTGTGTTTCTTGTAAACCTGTTGAATTACTTTTTGTATTTTGTGTTACATTCTGGAACTTTTTTAAAGCGTTTTCTAATTGTTGAAGTTGGCTTACAGCATTGTTAACTTCCGTGTTAACATTTATGCTTATATTGTAGCCATCACTCATACATATATTTTAATAAACTACTTTTTATGCTAATTTTAAAATTAAATAATCTGCATAACTAGGTAACCTTACATTCTTTTTTATATCATTAATTGATGCCTTAACTTCAACACCAATAACAAGTCCATCTGTTTTATCTGTTTTTTTATTATTTTTTTTACCCGAATTAGACATAACTCTATATTCCTCTTGGGTTCTTTTGGTTTTTTTACATATAATTTTTGTTACACTTTTGGTTAAATTTGTTGTTAAATTTTCATCACATAACCATACATAACCACCACATTGCCCGCATTTATATTTTTCTAAAGTGTCGTACACTTTTAGAAGTAGATAATCCCATTTAGTCCATTTATCGGTTATATCATTATACAAAAACGCTAATGGTCGCTTTTTATATTCTTTTGCGAGCCTTACGCTATCTAAGATATAATAATTGTTATCTTTAAATTTACTATCTTGCCTAGAAAACTGCTCTACTAAAAAGGCAAAGCTGTCATAGCCTTTTCAAAATCATTGGCAGTTAAAACCATTTTGGCAACCGCTTTATCTAAAATTGGTAGTTGTCTTGATTTATCTAAACTTATTACAAAATCAATACGCTGTTCTTTTGTCTTAGTTTTTAAATCAACAAATTCATCATTCAAAACATAAGAATCAATTGAAATAGAAACAATTTGAACTGAAAATGTATCTTTAAAATCTATTTCTTCACCCTCTTTTAATTTTTCAATTTCTTCATTAAATCTTTTTTGAGCTTCTGCATAAATATCATTTTCAAAACCTCTAATTATAAATTTATAAGATTTTTGTTTTACTTGTTGCTGTAATAATTCTATTTCTGCTTTTTTAGCTTCAACAAATAAATCTATATTTTCTTTTATATAATCTAAATTAGCAGGTAATATTTCATCTTGTAATTTCTTTATTTTATAAATTAAAACATAAGCTTCTTTCGTGGGAACATAAACCTCTTCAGTGGGGTAGCCCTCACTTTCAAGAGTTTTCACACGCTGTTCCATTAATCCTAAAACATCAATGTCTGCTGATTGTTTTAATTTTTTAGCTTCTTCTATTTCGTTATTATCATTTTTTATTGACATATTTTTCCTTTCTAATATAAATGTGAGAGGCTTATTTTAAATGCCCCTCTCACTTAGCATTATT
>JAITSD010000106.1 GCA_031288055.1 Candidatus Opitulatrix roisinitermitis
AAATAATATATCGCCAAACTCATCAATTACTCCAGCGGCTACTTTTGTGCCGCCTATATCAATACCTAATGAAGCCATTAAAATACCTCAGCGATTTTTTTAAGCATATAGCATTCACCTAAAAAAGCTTTTTTTAACTCACCTATATGAACGGATTCATTAGCACTATGAGCTCTAGCATCAGGATCTTCCACACCAGTTATTAAAATTTCAGCTTGCGGGAAAACTTCTTGTAAATCTGATGTAAAAGGAATTGAACCGCCTATACCTATGAAATTACATTCACTGCCCCAAGCTTTAGTAAAAGCTTCCTTAGCCGCTTTAACAGATTTCAAATCAATTTTATTAGAAAATGGATTACCTGTTTCTAAAACTCTAACTTTAGCTTTAGCCCCAAAAGGTACATTTTGGAGTAAGTAATCTTTTATAATTTGTCCTGCTTCACTTGATAATTGGCCGGGTGCCACTCTAGCTGATATTCTAGCTCGACATCTTGGCAAAATAGTATTTGATGAAGTATTAACATCTACAGCATCTATACCAACTGTGCAAATTGATGGTTTATACCAAAGTTTGCCAGTTATATTACCATCACCTGCCACAGGTACCCCATCTAAAAGTCCAGAATCTTTTCTGAAAATAGTTTCATCGTAATCAAATTCTGGATCTGGTTTAGCTTTTAAACCAGGAACTTTTACATTGCCCTTAGAGTCATGTAATTTAGCTATCCATTGGCACATAGCCGTTAGAGAATCTAAAACAGGACCAGAAAATGAACCTGAATGGACAGGATGATCTAGCGTAGCAATATTTAACTCTAAAGAGCAAACACCTCTTAAATCGGTTGTGATAGAAGGTGTACCAATAGCCCAATTTTGTGAATCTGCCACCACTATAACATCAGCTTTTAATTCAGCCTTATTCTGTTTAATAAAATTAGCAAATGACGGTGAACCTATTTCTTCCTCACCCTCTATAAATAACTTAACATTAACTGGTAAATTATCACCAAAAAGCCGTAAGGCTGCTATATGAATAGATAAACCAGCTCCATCATCAGCCGCACCTCTGCCAAATAATCTTTCGCCTTTTTGAGTTGGTTCAAAAGGCTTTGTGATCCACTCTTCTAAATTAACTGGTTGGACATCGTGATGGGCATATAGCAAAACGGTTGGTAAAGCTGGATCAATAATTTTAGAAGCTAAAATGGCTGGTGCTCCCTGATTACCTTCACTATCAGATGCAGTTAATATTTTACTATCTACACCTATATCATTTAATTTATTTTTTATCCATTGAGCCGACTGCTTAAGTTGATTTTGATCAAAGTTTTTATTGGATATGCTGGGTATTTTGACCTTTTCTTTTAAATCAGACATAAGTTTATCAAATGATTGATTAACCTTGGCTTCTATTTGTGTATAATCCATAATATACCTTTCTAATATACATAAACTGTTGGAATCATTCTCTTATTATTTGAAACTTTTTGAATTTCGTCAATATTAGCATGATTTTTTAAAGCTAAAACTAATGATATAACATATTCGTTGATTTTTAAATATTTATTTTTATCTCTATTTGTATTATACACCTTTATTTTAGTACTTAAACTAATATTAGGTCCTAAAATTAAACCATTCAACTGTTTATCTTTATAATTTTTTGATTCTATATCATTTAATTGCTTGTTCAATTTATAATCATTATTATTAATTGTAGCTATTTGTGATATATTATTACCATCTTCAGTCGGCATATTTTTTGACAGGACTTTTATTTCGCCATTATCAATAAAGGGTTGTAAAACTTTCATAACACCTTTAAAATAATCATAATTTGATTGTAAAAGAGCGTTACCAGCCAAAAATTCAACAGTCTTATAATTTTTAGCTTTAAGGGTATTAATTTTATTATCTTTAACAAATTGTTCGGCAGCTTTCATGCCATATCCAACATAATCAAATGTAACATTAGCATCTGGTGCACCTATATTATAAACTATATTGTCATAGCCTATTATATTAGTCCCTTGCCCTCTTAAATTATCCAAAGAGGTATTTAACTGAGAGCGGTTTATAACATCAATTATTAAAAAACGGTAATTTTGGTCTTTTAAAGTTTTAACAATATTATCTTGCTTAATGGAATTAAATTCATCTATTGTCCAAGTCGTAACTGAAAAATCTTTATTTTTCAGCATTTCAGCTAAAGAATCGAAATAATCTTTAGCATTTTTAGGATAAACTAAAGCCACTTTATCTTTAGATAAAACCTCTTTTATACTCTGACTTTGTGAAGTTTGATTTGTAGAACAAGCACTTGGTAAAAAAACTAATAATAGAATTATTGTTAAGCTAATTATTATTTTTTTAGTCATTTTAGTATTTTACAATTTAATTCTTTAAATTAATTACCCAATTTTCTACAGATTGAGCATCTCTAGGGAAATCCTGACTTAAATTTTCACAACCGTTTTTAGTTATTAAAACATCATCTTCTATTCTAATACCTATACCCTTATATATATCAGGTATAAGATTATCAAAAGTTTTAAAATATAAACCTGGCTCAATTGTAAAAACCATACCCTCTTTCAAAGTGCCATTTATATAGCCGTCTTTTTTGACATGATCACAATCATGAACATCTATACCTAAATGATGAGAAGTACCATGACACATCCATCTGCGGTGTAATTGTTTATCTAAAACCTCATCTAAAGATATTTTTAAAATCCCTAAATCAATTAACCCTTGAGCTATTTCCCTCATAGCAGCATTATGGACATCAATAAACTTATTACCTGGTTTAGCTTTAGTAAAGCCTGCGTTAGCAGCTTTTAAAACTAAATTATAAATATCTTTTTGAGCTGTGGAAAAGCTTCCAGATATAGGCATAGTTCTAGTAATATCAGCCGTATACAAACTGTCTACTTCACAGCCAGCGTCTAAAAGCAAAAGTTCACCATCTTTAATTTGTCCAGTATTTCTAATCCAATGAAGTATTGTGGCATGGTGTCCAGCTGCAACAATAGTTTCATAACCTTCTTGATTACCTAAAGTTATAGCTTGCTGATGAAAAACCCCTTCTAAATAGCGTTCTGCTCTATCATATAATTTAGCTTTGTCTAATTGTTTAATTACAGCCTCAAAACCTTTTTTGGTTACAGCTACAGCTTTTTTTAGCTGTTTTATTTCCTCTGGCAATTTAATCAAACGTAATTGATCAGTAACTTCTAATAATTGAGGGTCTTGTAGAGTTAAAATAAACTTTTGAGATTTTATATCTTTGGCATAATCTGATAAAGACTTTGTGGTAAGGCCTGTAGCGTTAGCAAAATCAATTAATTTAGGTCTAGAACCTATCCAAAATTCACCATAATAAGAATTAGAATAAAATTTGTCACTGGTCAAATCATAAGGCGGTCTGATATATAAAACAGCTGTATAAGATGAGTTTGTTGGATAAAAAACTAATTTAGCCTCAGGGTCATAATCTTGACCTAAACCAGTTAAGTGAGAAAAAGCCGAAGCGGGTCTAAACTTATAATCAGTGTCATTACTTCTAACTTTTAAGCTACCAGCATCTATAACTAAAGTTTGATTAGAAAAATTACTCCATAATTCATCACGGTGAATTTTGGCGGCTGATTTTAAAGATGAATCTATTAACTTAGGTTTAGTATCAAATTGCCAATTTGCTTTCATCATTTGTAAAAACTTAGAATCAACTGGTAAACGAGAACGATTTTGTGGCTGGAGTGTAGTTTTAGAATTAGCAATTTTAGGGTCGCCGTTGTCAGAATAATGAGACATAATTTAAGTTTACTATAACTATATATAAAACAATTGAAAAGCTAAAATATTTAAAAATGAGACTATTTTAAACTATAGATCGAAAAAATAATATAATTAATCAAATAAATTGCTAAAATATTTATAGAATGAGGCAAAAAACTTTTGAATCTTTAAAGTATTCCAACTATCGTAAGTGGTTTTTAGGGCTATTTGTTTCAAATATAGGATATTGGCTGCAAGCCACCGCACAAGACTGGGTAGTTTTGAGAGATTTTTCTAATCAATCAGCTATGGCTGTGGGTATTACTTTAGCCTTCCAATTTTCGCCACAAGTTTTATTAGTACCTGTGTCAGGTTATGTAACTGATAGAGTACCGAATTTAAAAACTCTGTTAATTATTACTCAGACCCTTTTAGGTCTTTGTGCTTTAACTTTGGGAACATGTATTTTATTTCATATAGCTAGTTTGTCGTTGGTTTATTATTTAGCACTTATAACTGGAATAACAGCGGCTTTTGATGGTCCTGCCCGACAAACTTTTATAAATGATTTAGTTCCTAGCAAACATCTAGCTAATGCTGTTAGTTTAGGTTCTGCCATATTTAATGCTGCTAGAATGGTGGGACCAGCTGCAGCTGGATTACTTATAACTATTGTAAACTCGGGTTGGGCTTTTATAATAAATGGAATTAGCTTTTCTGTCACAATTATAGTTCTTTTATTTATAAAAGTTGATCCCAGTATTAGTGATAGAGAAAAAATAGTACACAAAGAAACAGAATCGTCCACTCAAATGCCTGGGTTATTAGATGGTTTTAAATACATTTTTAAACGTGTTGATATTTTTATAATTATTATAAGTATGTTTTTTGTTTCCACATTTGCTTTTAACTTTCCCATATTTATATCTAAAATGTCTTTATCAGTTTTTAATATTGGGTCAGCTGGATATGGTTTTTTGTCAACTGTTTTAGCTTGTGGCTCTGTTGCAGCAGCATTAATTATGGCCAGGGTAAGCAATCCCAAAATACATATAATGCTTTTATGCGGGGCAGCTTATTCTGTGGTAGGGTTAATTTTAAGTCTAGCTTCTAATGAATTTTATTTTGCCTGTCTTTTGCCATTAGTAGGTTTTGTGGGGCAAACTTTTACACAATCAGCTAATGGCTATGTTCAGTTATACACAAAACCAGCTATGAGAGGTAGAGTTTTATCTGTCTATTTAGCAGCTTTTTGGGGCGGTTCGCCAATTGGCGGTCCAATTATTGGTTTGATTACTGATACACTAGGGCCTAGAGTTGCTATAGTTATAGGTACCGCTTCGGGTGTAATA
>JAITSD010000084.1 GCA_031288055.1 Candidatus Opitulatrix roisinitermitis
GTGTAATTATTGGCAGGTAAATTGTTGAATAAATATTCGCTGTCAGTTTGGGGAATGTCGGTTTTAGTCACGGCTACGGCATTGACATTATTATATAGTTCAATAGTGTAAGTATAATCGGCTGGCGGATTATCAGGAGCTGTCCAAGTTACGCGAAGCGATGTCAAATCAGGTTGTGTGACGGCTACATTGCGAGGAGCAGGCGGCGGGTCAGCTAAATTGTTAGTGACGGTTGGTTCTTTTGTAGTTTCAAAAGTTAAGGGGTTTTCAGAAATTGCGGGGTTTTCAGAAGTTACGGAGCTTTCAGAAATCGCCGGCTGGTCAGTTAGTTGATTAGTTGACTGGTCAGTTAGTTGACGCGCGTTTTGTGGTATTTCTGTAGCTAGGGTTTCTGCAGCTGAGGTTTCTACAGCTTGGGCATATGGCAAGTTAAGTGCTGGCAAAACAGTTAAGCTTAAAGCTGTTATTATAATTGCCACTAAAGTATTTGTTGTATATTTTGTATATTTTGGCATTTTCTAATTTCCTTTCTATGTTTTTATATATAGTAGGAAATTGTAATTAAAGAATAAAAAATATTAAATATGACTACTATTCTAATACATCTATAATCTAATTTCCTATTAATATAATTTTTCCTCAAAAAAAAAAAACACTTATGGCTTTAAATTTTTATAACATAAATATTATATAAGAACTATAACTAGTTATGATAAACTAATAACGGCTCTATATGGTACAACATAGCCTAATCCCCCCAGGACAGAAATGTAGCAAGGGTAAGCTAGCTCTTGTAGGTATATAGAGCCTTTTATTATATTAAAATAGGCAAGAGTTTTGTTTGCTCTAAAATTTTTAAAAAGGCTTTGTTACATTAAAAGTTTGTTATATTAGAAATATGTTTAAACAGCTAAATAAAATAGTCAATGGTGGCTATTTTTTAATAGTTGCAGCTATTTTAGGTTTATTTTTAGCTAATTTACCCAGTTTTGAAATATTTACTTATTTAGCTCATTTACCTTTACCTTTACCGTTCAATATTAATTTAAATTTAGAATCTGGTGTGGAGGAGGGTTTATTAACTGTATTCTTTTTTAATGTTGGTTTAGATTTAAAGCATGAATTTATTTTCGGCCCGTTTAATAATCCTAAACGAGCTGGTTTACCTGTAATTGCAGCTTTAGGAGGGGTAATTGTTCCGGCTATAATTTTTTTGAGTGTGGTGGTTTTAACGGGTCAGAATAGTTTAATTCAAGGGTGGGCTATTTCTAGTGTGACAGATATTGCTTTGTCTTTGTCGGTTTTATCATTTGCTATAAATTACTTAGTTAAAAATCCTAAAATATTAACCAATTTGCAAAATAATAAAGTTAATTTACAAGGCAATGTTATGAGACTAAAAATTAATAAAATTAGAACTTGGTTAATGACTATAGCTGTGGCAGATGATATTTTTGGTATTATAATTATTGCTTTATTTTATTCTAGAACAGTTAATTTAATAAACCTCTTATTTTGTTTAACTAGTTTGCTTATATGGGCAGCCGGTACTAGATTTGACAGTTCGGCTAAATGGGTATTGCTTATACCTTGTGCTTTATTCGCTTGGTATTTTATGTTAAAATCAGGTATACATACGGCTATTTTGGGAGTTTTATTAGGTTTAACAGTTAGTACGAAAAAACAGGTTAATAATTGGAAGTCTCAGATAGTCAAATATCGAGATTTAACTTTTTTAATTTCGGGTTTAGTGGTTTTGCCAATTTATATTTTTTTCAAAATGAGAATTAATTTTTGGCAAATATATAATAATATTCTATATTCTCAAAACTCAAAAGAAATTATTTTCGTTATGTTAGCAATTATTTTAGGTTTGGTGTTAGGTAAGCCGTTAGGTATAATTCTTTTTACTTTTTTGGCCAACAAATTTACCGCTTTTAGTTTGCCTAAAGATATTACTATAAAACACATAATAGGAATTGGTTTTTTGGCAGGAATTGGTTTTACTGTATCATTGTTAATTGCTGACTTATCGTTTATATCTACAATTATTGTCTCTGCTTCGTATTTGGCAGTTATTGTAGGCTCAGTGATTTCAGGTATTATAGGTTATTTATTTTTTGTGAAAAAGCTAAATACGGAATAATTTTTAAAAACTTTTAGTTTTAGAATAGTTATAAATATTTTTAAAAAATTATAGAAATGGACCAATTTTGTCGTGATAAACTTTTGATATGTCCAATTTGCCTGGTGCCACGCCGCAAAATTTAATTAGAAATTTTTCTATTATAGCTCATATTGACCATGGTAAATCAACTTTGGCGGATAGGATGTTACAATTAACTGGCGTTGTGGAGCAAAGACTAATGCGTAATCAATATTTAGATAAAATGGATATTGAAAGAGAAAGAGGCATAACTATTAAATCCCAAACTGTTCGTATGCCATGGAAATATAAAGATCAAGATTATGTGTTGAATATGATTGATACTCCAGGTCATGTGGATTTTTCTTATGAAGTTTCTAGGTCTCTAGCTGCTTGCGAGGGTTGTATTTTATTAGTGGATGCTGCACAAGGCATCCAAGCTCAAACTTTGGCTAATTTATATATTGCTTTAGATAATGATTTGGAAATTATTCCAGTTTTAAATAAAATTGATTTACCAGCAGCCGATGTTGCTAGAAATGAACAGGAATTATCTCAGTTAATTGGTTGTTCATCAGATGATATTTATAAAATTTCTGGTAAGACTGGGCAAGGAGTATCGGAACTTTTAGACGCTATTGTTAATAAAGTTTCGGCTCCCAAAGGTGATAATAAAGCTAAAACTAGGGCTCTAATTTTTGATTCAGCTTATGATAGCTTTCGAGGGGTTATAACTTATATTAGAGTGATTGATGGGTTAATTCAAGCTAGAGAAAATATAAAAATGATGTCAACTTTAACCACTCACGAATTATTGGAAGTTGGCGTGTTGGCACCAGAAATGTCTAAACAAAAATCTTTAGGCACAGGTGAAGTTGGCTATTTAATAACAGGTGTAAAAAATGTGTCTGGGTCTAAAGTCGGCGATACTATAACAATTAATTCAGCTCCAGCTAATTCGCCCTTAGCAGGTTATGTGGAACCTAAACCAATGGTCTATTCGGGGCTTTATCCAGTTGATGGCTCTGATTATCCAGTTTTGAGAGAAGCTTTAGATAAATTGAAGCTAAGTGATGCAGCTTTAGTTTATGAACCAGAAACTTCAGTGGCTTTAGGATTTGGTTTTAGGCTAGGTTTTTTAGGATTACTTCATTTAGAAATTGTTAGAGAAAGATTAGAGAGAGAATTTAATTTAGATTTAATTTCTACTATGCCTAATGTAATTTACACTGTTACACCTGAGGGCAACAAGCCTAGAGTTGTGACAAACCCAAGCGAGTTTCCGCAGGGTAAAGTTTCACAAGTCAAAGAGCCTGTGGTTAGAGCAACTATAGTTACGCCTAAAGAATTTGTTGGAACTGTTATGGAATTATGTCAAAAACGACGAGGTTTTATGGATAAAATGGTTTATTTGTCACAAGTGCGAGTGGAATTAATTTATATTTTACCTTTGGCTGAAATAGTTTTTGATTTTTTTAATCAGTTAAAAAGCCGCACAAAAGGTTATGCCTCTTTAGATTATGAGGCTGCTGGACAAAAAGATGCCGATTTAGTTAGAGTGGATGTTTTGTTGCAGGGTGATAAAGTTGATGCTTTTTCAGCTATAGTTCATAAAGATGAAGCTTATACTTATGGCGTTATGATTACTGAGAAATTACAGAAATTAATTCCTCGACAACTTTTTGAAGTACCTATTCAAGCAGCTATAGGATCTCGTATAATCGCCAGGCAAAATGTTAGAGCTTTAAGAAAAGATGTTTTAGCCAAATGCTATGGCGGAGATGTGACTCGTAAACGTAAACTTTTAGAAAAGCAAAAAGAGGGTAAAAAAAAGATGAAGTCAATTGGTTCGGTGCAAGTCCCCAAAGAAGCTTTTATTGCGGCTTTGTCATTTGAATAATAGTTGTTTAACTAATTTTGTTTGGTAGCTAACCTTTTTAAAAGTAAACTATATTTATGTTTTTAAAGTCCTTAAAATTAAAAGGCTTTAAATCTTTTGCTCAAACCACAACTTTAAATTTTGCTCAAGGCGTTAGCTGTGTGGTTGGACCTAATGGTTCGGGTAAATCAAATATTTTGGACGCTATTGAATGGTGTTTAGGGGAACAAGGAACTAAAAATCTCAGGGCAAATTCAATGGAGGATGTTATTTTTTTTGGTTCAAAAGGTCGTGATAAATTGGGGCGAGCTGATGTAATATGCACTTTTGATAATTCGGATAATAAAATTCCTTTGCAGTTTTCAGAAGTGGAAATTAGACGCGTTTTATTTCGTGATGGTAATAGTCAGTATTATTTAAATGGCGAGCAAGTTAGGTTAAATTATATTCAAAAGTTGTTATCTAAGGCTGGTTTAGGTAAACAAATGCATATTATTGTGGGTCAGGGTAAATTAGATTCTGTGTTATCGGCTCCTCCGGATAAACGACGGGCTTTTATTGAGGAAGCAGCTGGTATTTTAGATTATCGTTATAGAAAAGTTAAAACTACTAGACAGTTAGATAATATTTTGTTAGATATGACTAGGTTAAATGATATTATTGAAGAGATAAAAAAACAAGCTACACCTTTAAAAAGACAGGCTAAAATAGCCTCTCAATCGCAAACTTTAAAAGATGAATCCAGGCGTTTACAGGCTACACTTTTATTAGATAATTATTATGCTGTTAAAAATCAACTTGATAGAATTGATAAAAGTTTTGATAACAAAACTGTTTTAGAAAAAGGTCTTTTAGATAAAATTGCTAAACAAAGACAATTAGTTTTAGAGTTAGAAAGTCAAACTACCGGTAATTCATCAGAAGTGAAAGAAATTAATTCAGTTTGGCATCAATTAATTAGTTTAGCGGAAAAGTATCGTTCATTTATTAATTTATCTTATGAAAAAAGTAAACTTAATTCCACAAGACCGTTTATTCCTGAATCTAAAACGGATAAAAGTTTATTTAGTGAGATTGAAAAAGCGGAATTAGATTTAAAAAAACTTTTAGATAAATATCACACTAATGAAACAAAGATAGCCTCGCAAAAAGCCAAAATTGAAACATTATCTTTAGCTTTAGATGATAAAGACACTCAAGCTATTAGTGTGGCAAAAGCCGTTTTGCCTAAAGTTGATTTACAAAAGTGGTTAAAAAATAATCCTAAAAAATCTTTATCTGAATTAGATGTGATTAATAAAGTTTCTCAATATTCCCAATTAGCTAAAGCTATATTTAATAAGTTTTTTATTTTTGATAAATTGGCTCAAGCTAAAGAGTATTTATCTAAAAACCCACAGCATTTTGCCGTATTGGCTAATGGTGATATATTAATTAATTCAAATATGTTTTCTGATTTTAAAGATGGTTCGTTTGAGTTTATGCAAAATGTCAAAGTTCAGGCTCAAATAGATTTGCAGCAAGTAAAAGCAGAGCAAACTAATTTGTCATTATTGATAAGTCAGACAAATAAAATCTTAGGAGATTTAAAAGCTCAAACTGACGAATTGACTAAAAATCATCAAGCTAATATTTCTAAAATTAATAAAAACCTAAAAGCTGGTATATCCCAAGCACAAACTAATTTGTCTAAAGTGGAAAATCGAATTGTAGATATAGAAAAATATAGGTCTGCCATTATGTCAAGTGTAACTTTATCAGATTCTAACATTAGTAAAGTGCGTCGAGAAATTGATTTACTTAACCAAGAATTAACCGAACATCGCCAGGGTTTACATAAAACTGAATTACAAAAACAACAATTGCAAATTACTATTAATCAATTACGCAGTCAAGCGGTGGAGAATTTGTCTGCAACGGTTGAGGATTTAGATAAGGAAATTATTCAGATTAATTCCGATTTGTCTTTTCCTTTAGATGTTCAAGCTAAGCACGATTTTGAGATTAACTTAGATAAATTAGCGGTTAAACTAGCCCAATTAGGTAAAGTTAATCCTTTAGCTCTGGAAGAATATGAATTATTACAAGATAGATATAATTATTTATCAAAACAGTACGATGATTTAGATAAAACTAGGTTAGATTTAAAGAAAATAATAGTTGATTTAACTAAACGAATCGACACGGCTTTTCAATTAGCTTTTCAGGATACAGCTAAGGAATTTGAAATAATTTTTAAAGATTTATTTCCAGGCGGAACGGGTAAATTAGTTTTAGTTGACACAGATAATGGACAGGGTATAGATGTTAAGGCTTCGCCAGAAGGTAAAAAATTAATTAGTTTATCTTTAATGTCGGGTGGCGAGCGTTCATTAATTGCTTTAGCTATGTTAGTAGCAATTTTTAAGGCTAGACCATCGCCTTTCTATATTTTGGATGAAGTGGAAGCAGCTTTGGATGATATTAATTTACAAAGAGTTTTGAAACTATTTAATTCATTAAAACATTCTGGTCAGTTAATAATTATAACACATCAAAAATCTACTATGGAAGTGGCAGATACACTTTATGGCGTAACTATGAGAGGTGATGGTATTTCTAAAGTTATAACTCATAAAATTGATAAAAATTCATGACTTTTTTAGATTATGCTTCGGCTTGGCCTATAACTAACAAAGCTTTAGATGAGTTTAATAAAGTTGCTAAATTGTTAGGTAATCCAGCCTCAGCTCATAGTTATGGTTTTAGACTTTATAAAATAGTTGAAAATTCGCGTAGCACAATAGCTAATTATTTAAGAACTAGACCGAAAAATATTATTTTTACATCTGGCGGTACAGAATCAAATAATTTAGCAATTCAAGGCATTTATCAAAAAGCTATATCAGTTTCTAAGGTTAGAAATAAAATAATTACTACAGCTATAGAGCATCCTAGTGTTCTAGAAATTGTTAAAAAACTAGCTGGTTCGAATGTAATTTACAATAAAGTTGATAAAAATGGTTTAGTTGACTTGGATGATTTGTCTAAAAATCTGGTTAAATATGCTAATACCTTAGCTTTAGTTTCCATACAATATATCAATAATGAAATAGGTACAAAGCAAGATATTTTATCAATTGTAAAATTATGTCAAAAATATAATGCACCCTATCACACAGATGCTGTTCAAGCTCATGATTTTTGTCAATTGTCCGAAGTTGGACAATTATCTAAATTAGCTAAAATGGATAAAACTTTTATATCTATTTCGTCTCACAAAATTGGCGGTCCAGCTGGTATAGGAGCCTTAGTTGTACCTGATTATCAAATAATTGATCCGTTGTTGGCTGGTGGGGGTCAAGAAATGGCTTTAAGGAGTGGTAGCTTAGATGCGGCTTTAATTTCAGCTTTCGCTATAGCTTGTCAAGATATTGAGCAGAATAAGGATTTTGTTAATCGAGTTAAAGTTTATGCTAATCAAATAGTGGAAGCTTTGCCACAAGGCGTAAAATTGAATGGTTTACCAATAAATCATTCTAATAGAGTTAATTATATTTTAAACCTGTCTGTTAAAACATCTAAAACACCTGATGAAGTAGCTTATCTTTTTGATTCAAATAATTTGGCAATTAGTTTTGGTTCAGCCTGTGCAGCTAGGACTCTGGGCCCTTCAAATACTTTATTGGCTTTAGGTCAAAATAGTGACTTGGCTAGTAAAGGTTTAAGAGTTTCGTTTGGTTTATCAACTAGTCAAACAGATATTAATAACTTCCTAAAAATTATTAATTTGCTGTAAACTGTATATTATGGCAGAGTCAAGAATTATAGCTAATCGTTTTAAAATAAAACGACGCATAAAGAAAATTGACGAATTTGAAATTTACGAAGCTTATGATACTCTTTTGGCAGATCAGGTCTTTTTATTTATCAGTTCTAAGCCAATTTTTAATGAAAATATATCAAAGATTCAGGCGGTTAATTCAGAAATTATTTTGCCAGTTTTAGCCAATTATGAAATTGATAAGCAATTTTTATATGTTGTAAAATATTTTTCGGGGAAAAGTTTAAAAAGTCTTTATCCTAAAAAAACTATACAAAATAATAAACTAACGGTAAATTATATTACTAATTTGTGTTTTAGATTAGCTAAAGAATGTGAAAGGGTTGGTCGGTCACAGTTTTATCCCTCAGGTTTGCGTTTAGAAACCGTTTTAGTCGATAAGGATAATAAAATTGGTGTTATAGGACAAGGTTTAATTATTAATAAGTCTAATTATAATCCTTTAGGTAACTATTCTAGCGATGAACAGTCTAAAATGTGTGCTGACGATTTAATGTTTATATATAAATATTTATTACAAAGAGACGGTGATATTGTTAACAATTTAGAGATTAGTAACTTTTCACCTAAATCGGTGATAGATTTTATTGATTTTTTGCAAAAACATTTAATGACTGATGAAGTTCCAGCTGAGCCAATTAAATTAATAGAACTAGTTAAATCAGAAGTTTTAGTTAATTCGCAGGAGCTTAAAGTTCAAGTAGAGCAAACAAAAGAGCAAGATGAAGTTAGCATGTCAAAAAGTAGATTTCAGCCAAAAACTAATTATTTAGATGGGGTCGAAAATAAGTCTTATAAAAAAATAAAATTAATTAATTTAGTTTTTATCTATATTTTATTATCGGTGGCTTTATTAGTTACTTTAGGATTTGTTTTAGTTTTAACAGGAGTTATTAAGTGATTGATAGTATAAATGATGTAATTATTATAGGTTCAGGCCCAGCAGGCTATACTGCCGCAATCTATTTAGGCAGGGCTGGTATTAAACCAGTTTTAATTTCTGGTCTTTTAGACTCAGGTGGAGCTTTGATGAATACAGGACTTGTGGAAAATTATGCCGGTTTTCCAGATGGTATTCCAGGCCCTGAACTTATGCAGAATATGCAGTCTCAAGCTAAGAAGTTTAATACAGATATACTTGTTGATGATGTTATAGAAGTTGATTTTGCTTCTGATATTAAAACTTTAACTTTGTCAGATAATAGTATTTTAAAAACTAAAGCAGTTATAGTGACTACTGGTGCTAAATATCGTCATTTAGGTGTGCTAGGTGAGGATGAATTTGCTGGCAAAGGGGTTTCCTATTGTGCCACTTGTGATGGGTTTTTCTTTAAGGATAAAGCTGTGGCAGTGGTGGGTGGAGGAGATACTGCTGTGGGTGAAGCAATTTTTTTGTCGTCATTGGCTAGTAAAGTCACAATTATTCATAGACGAGATCAATTAAGAGCTACAGCAACTATTGCTGCTAAAGCCAAGTCAATACCTAATATTGAATTCGCTTGGGATTCGATAGTGGAAGAGGTAAAAGGCGATGATGCGGGGGTAAAAAGTTTGGAATTAAAAAATGTTCATAGTTTGGCTAAAAGTCAAATTGATTGTTCTGGAGTTTTTGTGGCTATAGGGCATAATCCTTCAACTGGCATTTTTCGCGGTAAATTAAAATTAAATGATTTAGGTTATGTAATAGTAAACTCCCCTAGTACTGCCACTTCCCAACTAGGTGTTTTTGCAGCTGGAGATTGTGTTGATAGCAAATATCGTCAAGCTATAATTGCTGCGGCTAGCGGAGCTAAAGCTGCCCTTGATGTTGACGAGTTTTTAAAGGGAGTGGTATGAGTTTATGTAAAAAAATTAGTTTAGTTTTAATTGGCATATTTATTTTGGCTTTAATTACTTTTTTAGGAGTTTTTGATTGGTTATTTCCCAAAAAATATGTAGGTATTCATTATGATGAACCGTGTTTAACGCCAACTACTCAAAAAGCGGTAAATTATAGCTTGGTTCATTTACGGGTTTTAAATGCTTCATCGCATGCTGGTTTGGGACAGGCGGTTAATTTAGCTTTAGTGCAAAGAGGCTTTTCTTCACACGGTTACGATAATTATGATAAAGGTAATTTGTATAATACTAAAATATCTTTTGGTATAAAATCTTTAAATGAAGCTTATACGCTAGCTACTGTTTTTGATAATGTGGTTTTACAAATGGATAATAGAGATGATGAGTTAATTGATGTGATTGTGGGTGAAAATTTTAATGATCTAAAACCAATTAGTGACGAATCACAAATTCAATATATATATTCGCCATCTAATTGTGTGGATCCATCGAAAATTAAAACAGAGCCGGCTTTAGAGCATACAGCATATTATCCACCAAAAGATACTAGTTCAGAGGATACAGCTTCTGATAATTAGGGTTAAATTAATTAAGATAATATGGATAATTTTAACAAAAATTAGCAAGGAGCGAAAATGAATAAAACAATTTTAGTGACAGGCGGAGCTGGTTATATAGGTTCGCATACAGTTGTGGAATTAATTCAGGCTGATTATAAGGTTGTAGTTGTAGATAATTTATATAATTCATCTATTGGTGCAATTCAAGCTATTTCTGGAATTGTGGGTCAAAAAGTTATTTTTTATGAAGCTGATTGCGCAGATAAAAAGATTTTACATAAAATTATGACTAAACACTCGCCAGATGCTGTTATACATTTTGCTGGTTATAAAGCTGTGGCAGAATCGGTGGTTAAACCCTTGTTATATTATAGAAATAATTTAGATTCCACAATTAGTCTTTTAGAGGTTATGAGAGAACATAATTGTACACAACTTGTTTTTTCATCTTCAGCCACTGTTTATTTAGATGCTAAAGAGGTTAAATATAATGAAGCTACCACTAAAACTAATAGACCTTTTTCACCATACGGCACAACCAAATTAGTTCAGGAATATATTTTAGAAGATACAGTTCATGGTGAACAATTTGATAATTTATCTGGTTTACAAGTTGTTTCATTACGCTACTTTAATCCTATAGGAGCCCATTCATCGGGTGATTTGGGAGAAGACCCTAATGGTATCCCCAATAATTTAGCTCCTTATATAACTCAAGTGGCTGTGGGTAGATTAGAACAATTACAAATTTTTGGCGATAATTATAATACGCCTGACGGAACATGTTTAAGGGATTATATACATGTGGTTGATTTAGCTAAAGGACATTTAAGCGGCTTAGAGTATCTTTTTAAGCAATCAGGTAAGTTTTTTGATGCTATTAATTTAGGCACGGGTAAACCAGCTAGCGTTTTTGATGTTTTGCACTCATTTGTCAAAGCTGTAGGTAGAAAAATACCTTATAAAGTTGTGTCTAGACGAGATGGAGACTTACCGGAGTTTTACGCAGATCCGAGTAAAGCCGAAGCGGTTTTAAGTTTTGTCACTAAATTAGATTTAGATAAAATGACAGCTGATTCTTGGAATTGGCAAAGTAAACACCCTAATGGTTTTAATTAATTAGTTTTTAGTTACGTGTTTCAAAGTTATATATATAATATTTTAAGACATAGTGATAGACTGATATTATGAAAGATGGATCAGAGAAAATAAAGGTTTTTATAGTAGACGATGATGTATCTTTAGTAGATATGCTATCAATAGTTTTAACAGATGCGGGTATGGAAGTGGCGGTAGCTTATGATTCAAAAACAGGTTTATCGAACTTTGAAACAATTGACCCAGATTTGATTTTATTAGATTATATGCTTCCTGGTATGACAGGTATAAATGTTTTAAAAAAAATACGTCAAATATCTAATGTACCAATTGTTATGTTAACGGCTATTTCGGATAGCGAGGTGGTGGTGGAAGCTTTAGAGGCTGGGGCTAATAATTATTTAACTAAACCGATAAATTCTGCAGAATTAATTGCTAGAATACATTCAGTTATAAACTCTGTATCTGATAATCAAGCTAGTTCAGGTGAAAATATAAAGTCCGATACTATAGACGATTTAGCTAAGTTTAAAGTGGCTGATGTGGTAGTTGCACCTATGCAAAGAGTGGCGTATAAAAACGATCGTAAAATACCTTTGACAAATTTAGAATTTAATTTTTTAATGTTGTTAATTAAAAATTCCGAACGCTATTTTTCTCGAGAAGAGCTTTTGGAAAAGGTTTGGCACCAACCTGCTAATTCAGATCCAAGACTTATTTCTGTGTTAGTTGGTAGAGTCAGAGAAAAAATAGAGGATGACGCAAAACATCCACGTATAGTAGAAACTGTCAGGGGTGTAGGTTACGCTCTTGGCGTGGAAGTTGAAAAAGCTTAAAATAATTGAGAGGATTCGTTCCTCTTATAGTGTAAAAATATATTTTTACATTATAGTTTTGGGTTTGTTGGCTATTTTGGGATCCTATTTTTTATCAAATGCTCTTTTAGAGAGGGAATTAATTTCATCAGAATTGTCAAATATTAAATCATCATCGGCTTTTTCTTTTCATAATATTGCTAATGATAGAAAACTTGTGTCAATTATGACAAATCAAACTGATAGGCTGGAAGATAAAAGAGATACTTTTGAATATATTAAAGAATTATCAGGTTCTAACATGGTAGCGGTTTATTATTGGAATGAGTTATCTAACCAAATAAATAGTCTTTATGAAAAAAACAGTGATTACAGTTTGAGTATGCCTTATGAATATATAAATCAAGTTAATTCTTTAAATGATACAAGTTTAGGGGTTAACCCTATTATTTTAAACAGCCAAACAAATTATTTTCCGCAAAATTATGTTTTATTGGGTAATACGCAAAATATAGATGGTATTAAATTTGGTATTATTTTAGTTTATGATTTGCACAGAGAATATGAATTAGTTCGCAACACTTCTTTTTTGGCTTGTGCTATTTCTATTGAAATTATTATAATTATGATTATTTCTTTATTTTTTATTTTAAAAAGAACTATGGGCGTAACCAGAGAGCTATTTTTAGCTTCGCAAGCTGTGACTGAAGGTGATTATTCTCATAAGATTTATATAAAAGGTAAGGATGAGTTTTCGGTGTTGGCTAAAACTTTTAATAAAATGCAAGATGTGGTTAAAAAGAATGAACAAGCTCAAAAACAATTTGTTTCAGACGTTAGTCATGAGCTTAAAGCACCCACTGCATCATTAATTATGGCTAGTGAATATATTTATAATGCTAAGCAATCTATTCCGAAAAAGTTTCATTCTTCAATTAATATTTTACACACTAAGGTTTTTGATTTTAAACGCCTTTTAGAAGATTTATTAGAAATTTCAAGGTCAGATTTTGGAGTGGTAGTTTTACATAAAGAACCAGTTAATTTGAATGAACTAGTTTCTAAAGTTAAAGATTCTTTAAAGGAAATTACTATTAAAGCTGGGACAACAATTATGGTTCAGACTTCCAATAAAGACTATATTGCTAATGTTGATTATATTAAGTTTTCTAGAATAATAACAAATTTATTGGCTAATGCCATTGATTATTCTGATGGCAAACCAGTTATAGTTAGAATATCGGAAGACGAAGCTAATATTTTAATAGATGTGGTGGATAGGGGTCAAGGTATTGATAAAGAATATCAAGATAAAGTATTTAATCGTTTTTTTCGTTTAGATCCATCTAGAAAAAGAACTATTGGTGGCACGGGTTTAGGTTTGACTATCACTAAAGCCGATGTGGAAGAACACGGTGGAAAGTTAACTGTTGATTCTAAATTAGGTCACGGTTCCACTTTTACTGTTAGTCTTCCGAAAAATAATATTGTAAATTAAATAAATAATTTTAGAACTTATGACTAATTATCATTTTATAAGAGCAGCTGTGACAGGGCCTATTGCGTCAGGTAAAACAACTGTTTGCCAGCAGTTACAAAATAAGGGGTCAATTATTATTTCTTGGGATAAAGTTTATGCCAAACTTTTACAAACTGATGAAATTTTGCAAAGGCGTTTAAGACAAGCTTTTTTAATTCCAAATAATCAAGTTATTTTGCCATTTTTGAAAAAAACTATTTTTAATCAAAATGGAGGTTATAATGTTCAAGCTTTAAAGCTTTTAAATTCTATAACCCATCCTATTATTGCTAAAAAAGCTTTTATTAAAGAAAAAAGTTTAGTAGTTAATTATGATAAAAGAGGACAACAGACATCTAATCCAGATGATTTATACCCTTTAGTGGTTCATGAAGTTCCTTTATTATATCAATCACATTTAGATAAGAAATTTGATAGGATTTATATTTGTTTAACATCTAATTCCACTCTTTTACAAAGGGTTATGAAAAGGGATAAGTTAACTAAGTCTCAAGCTCAAGCTAGAATAGATGCTAGCCAATTTAATTTTCCTATTCACGATGCCAAAGTCATAGTAGTTAATAATTAAGTTATAGTAGCTATTAATTAATTAGAAAAATTAATAGTTAATTTATAAAATGATAGACTGAATATATGTCAAAACTAAAATCGACATTGACAAAAGTTAAGGGTTCAAATATTAAAATGTTTCGTGGCTTTAGGCTTTTTTTAGAGAACTCTGATGCTATTTCTTTAGCTGTGGGCGTTGTTATAGGAGCAGCTTTTAAAGATTTGGTTTTAGGGGTTATGAATTCTTTAGTCTATCCTTTAGTGGCTGCTATATTTGGTTATCCTAAGTTAGACGGTTTTTTGGTTTTTGCACTTAACGGATCGGAAATTCATATAGGTTTACTTTTACAAACTTTTATTAATTTTCTATTAATTATGTTTGCT
>JAITSD010000091.1 GCA_031288055.1 Candidatus Opitulatrix roisinitermitis
GTAAAGCCTGCCCCAAGAAATCAATCTGCCCTGTGACAGTGGGAAAATTTAAGGCAAGCCTAAGCTACTGTAGAAAGCAGTTGAGGATTGCTGAGGGCGAACCCAGCAAGAGACACCAAGATTTAAAAGATTATAACGCTTGCGTTGGGGTATAGAAGCTATTAACAGTCAACTGGCCAGAGCGGTTTAGGATAAAAAGGCTAAGGGTCAGAGGGCTGAAAAAGGTGGACACAAAAGTGTGCCTCAAAGTTTTAGCTCTTAATATATGGTGAGTTACGCGATTTTTACAAAAAAAAAGACTAAAAGTTAGGTTAAATTGATATAATAATACATAAATTATGTAATTAAAAGTTAAAAAATGAGATCACCCCCATAAATTTTGATTTTCAGATTGAAGTTCACCTCGATTATTAATAGTTAGTCGCAATAAGCGAGTGAATTGATGATTCTGACCCTCAAAGGGCCCCGGTCGAGATCCGGCCAGCAATTTTTGAGAGGGGGGTTTTTGCACTGTCATCAATTTTAAGTATTTATCAAATTTATAATATTATTCTTTTATATAATTAACCTAAAATAATTCACACGCGTCCAAAACTTTACTTCCTGTTAATTTAAGTTAAATATTACTATTTATTCTTAAAGTTCAATAATATATTATAAAACTATATTTTAATCCTTTTTATTTATAAATTTGCTATAATTTGAATTTTTGAATAATTTTTTTTCGCATTAAAAATTTAATATTTTATAATTAATTATGTATATATTTATTATTAAGATGTTATTTATTAAATAAATCATTTAAAAGTTTTTAATATCACTTGTAATTAGTTTAAAGATTTTTAATATTTGATATTGATACTTTTTTTTGGTAAAATAAAACATGTGAAAGATTCACCCATAATCAATATCTTGAGGCACTCTACTCGTGACTAAGTCAAATTTACCAACGTTTAATCAAATTATGCAATTTGTCACTTTAAAAAAGCATAAAATTATAGAATTAATTGATAAATATAACTTAGAATATCAAAATGATGGTTTTAGTTCTTGGGACCATTTAATGATTATGGTTTATTCTCAAATTGCTCATTTAAGTTCCCTTAGATCTATAGTAGCTACTATTGGATCTCAACCATCTCGCTATCATGTAATGGGACTATCTGAAATCCCAAACAGGTCTACCATTGCTTACGCCAATTCGCACCGAAACTGGGTTTTTTTTCAAGATGTTTTCAATCTTGTATATAAATCAGTCAAGGACTCTCTTGCTATAGCTGGGGTCCACTCTAAACTTCCCGCCTTAGATAATGATACCTATTTTATTGATGCTACCGTCATAGATGTGTCCTTGAGTCTTTTTGAGTGGGCACGCTACAGGACTGCAAAAGGCGGTTTTAAAATTCACAATTGCTGCGATAAAGATTTAATCCCACAATTTGCGATAATCACCCCAGCTAGAACATCAGATGTTTCAGTACTTGAAAATATCATTAAATACCAAGAAAACTCTGGGACAATTCTTCAAGATTCCATAAGTGATTTCGATGCCGTAAATTTACAGAATATACATTTTCCTAGAGGTTCTGTTCTATGCTTTGATCGAGGATACCTCAAATTTTCTTTGTTATATAAAATTGACAGTCTTGGCCTTTTTTATGTTACTAGAGCCAAAACTGAAATGGCCTACGAGGTAGTTCAAGAAAATGTTATATCAGCAGATCTCACCCCGATAAACCCTGATGCAGCTGAAGTTATTAAAGATCAGATAATACGGTTCAAATCGAAAAAAGCTCAGGATGATTATCCTGATACTTTACGGCTTATAACCGCTGTTGACAATGTCAATGGCATAACTTATCGCTTTCTAACTAATCTCTTAGACCCAACACCAGATGTTATAAGCGCTGTCTACAAAGCTAGATGGTCTATAGAAGTATTCTTTAAAACTATAAAACAACGCTTAGTCGTTACTAATTTGCTTGGTGTATCAACTAACGCTGTCAAAATTCAAATTTTCTCTGCCATGATTGCCTTGGTGATAGCTCTATATCACAAATTAATTGCGAAAATCAGATGGGATTTATCAAGTTTCTTTGAAGTTATCAGAACAAACCTATTTCACTATATTGATTTGGTGAGTTTAAGAGATAATCCCTTAACTTCACACCCGCCTCCACCTGACGGGATAGAGCAAAACAAGCTATTTTAGCCACTGATACTAAAGCTCCGTTCACTCCCTTTTTATCATCTCATTTTGGACGATAGGTAAATTTCCCTCGTCACTGGAGAAGTGTAAGCATTTATGTGAATTCGAGGTGTACAAACAGTTTTAGGCTATCTCCTGGAGGTTACGAGTTAGCTTTCAGCTGAAAATTGGCCCCTCTTAAGTTTTGTTTCTCGTTTCTTTGAGCTTTTGTTGCGGATGGAGTCAAGCCGACAGAAATTTCTAGCCCCGGACCGCCTATGCGCTGGACTTTAGGGGATAGGGAGAATTTTGTCTAATTTTCGAAACTTCGAGCGGGGACGGTGGGACGGTGAGTTAAGGACTAGTTTTTCCTAATCCTAATAGTGACTCATTTAGTCACTATGCCCTTTAACCCCTCCTTGGTCATATGAGACTCAACCGAAGGCAGTGAAAACTATAACTTCACCCCAAAAGCCTTTCTCTCGCCCATAATGTGCTAAGTTTTCTCGGTTTTTCCATTAGTTACTTTAAGATTTGACCCGACTATATCTAGGAGCGCTTGTCCCGCCGTACCTAATAGTTTAGCCCCAATATTGGTCAAGTCTCAAGCTGTGGTAACCAAGGACTACGGATTACTGATAATACTGTTAAAAGATTAAGTTTAAGACAGCTGATTTATGAATCCCCCTCAAACACCATTATGGAAATCTTGAGGGGATGGCAAAAATCTTGGGCTAAAAGAATGAGATAGAGAAAGATATTTACTTAAAATCAAGGTAATATTGAACTGCTCCCATTGAACTATCCTTTTCAGAGGCACAAAAATTGACCAATGTGTCTGAATTTTAAATTTATATATCTATAGCTTATTATTTATTAATTTGCAATATTAAGTTAATAAAAGCATAACACCATAATATAGAGAATGATTTTGCAAATTCTTCTTGCTGCAAAGTTTTAGACAGCTAATTCGACCAGGGCGATTTTAACAGCGTGTCTTATACTCTCTTAATTTCATAGTCACAAACTGATAACACCACAATATATGGACATAGTCAATATCTTGTGGGTATCCAGCTTTTGACCACAATTTCAAAAAGGGGTGTCTGAGAGTCAATTTTGAGGATATGGCTTAGATAAGCCATTTTCTATGGATTCGGAGTAAAGTTTTGGACGGGTGTGTATTCTAATATAATAAAATTAATCTTTAGATTTCTAATGGTTAGAAAGATTGCATGAAAAATTTTATAAAAATAGGTTTTATTATCATTAATGTCTTGACATATTATGATTTATATATTACATTATAACAGTAAGCATT
>JAITSD010000014.1 GCA_031288055.1 Candidatus Opitulatrix roisinitermitis
TTTCTAATTTCCATATTAGTTTTTCTAATTTCCATACTAAAATTATTCCAAAAAAAAAAACACTTAATAGCCTGATAATTTTCTAATAAAATTGTTAGAAAATATATAAAAATAAGATGTATTAAATTAAAATTGAAATAAAGTTATGATTAAAAAGTAAAGACACAATTAGAAAATAAGGAAGCAAGCATAAAAAATAGTATTGAACATAATATGAAAATTTATACAAATGATTTAATAAAAAATTGGCTATCACCAAACGGGTCTCTACCAGTCACCGCGAGCGATAGCCATAAATGTTCGCAAACTAAAGATAGTTTATCACAATTATTAGATGAAGCCAAACAAAAAGGTTTAATATTATATGATTCCAACATTCCCATTTAGGCTAACATCCCTAATTTCGTAATTAAAATGTTTATAATATGGACTAATTATGATGTCTGATATAATTAATAAATGATGAGAGTAATTCTTGAAAATATAGGTCTAATAAAAATAATTTTGGGGAATCTGGCTTTGCTTATTATATTAAGTCAGTATATTCCATACACTATTGATATTGTTAAAGGCAAAACCCAACCAGCAGTTTTTATGTGGTACGGGTTTGCTATTGTGGCAACTTATAAACTTTGGATTATGATGCCAGCGGGTGCTGGTTGGGGATCTGTGGGGACATGGGCCACGCTAGTTTCGGGTATAGCTTATGGGACTGTGGGTATTTTCTATTTTCATATTCAAAAATCTAGTAAAGTTTTAAACACTTTAGTAGTTTTAATTAATTTATTAGCTCCAGTTTTAACTGTCACTGGCGTTATAACTGACTTAAATTATGGTATACTGATTGCAGGAATTGCTGGTGTGATTTCTGTGGTGCCAGGATTTGTTAAAAGCTATAATTTGCCTTATTCGGAAAATTTAACATCTTATGCTTTATCATTTGCGGGTAATGCAATTTCAATTCTAGCGGTTAGTTCATATAATTTTGAATCAACTTTAATTCCTTGTGTTTGGACATTTATTAATTTATCTTGGACAATTTATTTAATTGCTAGAAGGAGAATTGTGGATAAGGCAGAATTGAAAGAATTGGAAATACAGGACGTATCAACTGAAACTATGGCAGAAAAGAACTTTCATTATGATAAATATATTGAAATATTAAATAAAGAATTAGTAGTGGCTATGGGTTGTACAGAACCAATAGCCATAAGTTACGCGACTGCTAAAGCTAAGGAATTGTTTTCTGGTGAACCAGAGTATGTGAAAGTAGAAGTCAGCGGCAATATTTTAAAAAATGTCAAAAGCGTGGTGGTGCCAAATACAAATAATTTAAAAGGCGTGGAAGCGTCTGTGGCAGCAGGTATAATTGCTGGAGACCCTAATAAAGAGTTAGAGGTTATTTCTCATGTCACTGATGAACAAAAAAAGCAGATTAAACAGCTTGTAGATAAGAATATTATTGGCGTGGAACATCTTAATTCTAAATGTATTTTAGATATCAGAGTGACTTTAAAAAATGCTAAACATCTTTCGGTGGTTAGAGTTAGTGAAGTTCACACCAATATTACTTATGCTCAACAAGATGATAAAGTTTTAATTGATAAAAAAATTGATGATGATACGACTAATCCATACGCTGATAGAATGTTTATGACAGTGGAGGATATTTTTAATTTTACTGAAAGTGTTCATTTGTCAGATGTTAAAAGTTTATTAGAAAGGCAAATTAAATATAATACTGCTATAGCTGATGAGGGTTTGAAAGGTAATTGGGGAGCAAATATTGGCAGTACTTTAATACATTCTTATGGGCAAGGCATTGTTAACAGAGCTAAAGCCAAAGCAGCAGCTGGTTCGGATGCTAGAATGAGCGGTTGTGAATTACCAGTGGTTATAAATGGCGGTAGTGGCAATCAGGGTATTACTGTGAGTGTGCCAGTTATAGAATACGCTAAAGAATTAAAAGCTCCTTATGAAAAATTATTGCGAGCTTTAGTTTTATCAAATTTAGTGGCTATTCATCAAAAAAACAAACTTGGTAGATTGTCGGCTTATTGTGGCGTGGTTTCAGCTGGTGCGGCGTCGGCTTGTGCTATCGCTTATTTAAAAGGCGGCGGTTTGAGAGAAATAGCTCATACCTTGGTTAATGCTTTAGCTATTACTAGCGGCATAATTTGTGATGGTGCTAAACCTAGTTGTGCTGCCAAAATAGCCGCCAGCGTTGATGCGGGTATTTTAGGCGAGGATATGTTTGCTAATGGGCAGCAATTTTACGGTGGCGACGGTATTGTAGTTAAAGGTGTGGAAAATACTTTGGAAAATGTCGGTCGTTTAGGGAAACAAGGTATGAAAGAAACAGATAAAGAAATTATTCAAATGATGATTGGCAAATAATTGTAATTTTATGTCATTGTTGTTAGTTTAATGAAATTATTGTCAGCTATGTCGGGCGGGGTTGATTCGTCTGTGGCTACGGCATTAGCAGTTAAAATGGGTCATAGCGTGACGGGTGTACATATGGCTTTAATGGAAAATCGTCAATTATTTAATTATGGTTTACGGGGGTGTTGCTCTATAGAAGACTCCAATGATGCTGCTAGAGTGGCTGCTCAATTAGAAATACCGTTTTATGTTTGGGATTTATCAAAGGACTTTAAAAATCAAGTGGTTAATGATTTTGTAGAACAATATAAAATGGGTCGAACGCCTAATCCGTGCATCAGATGTAATGAATTTATTAAATTTCAAACCCTTTTACAAAAATCAATTAGTTTCGGGTTTGATGGTTTAATCACTGGACATTGGGCACAAATTATTGATGGCAATTTATATAGGGCAGTTAATTTGGCCAAGGATCAATCCTATGTTTTAGCAATTATGTCTAGTGACATTTTATCAAAGTGTTTTTTTCCATTGGGTGAGTACGCCACAAAAGATGAGATTAGACAATTAGCTAGTGATTTTGGTTTTGAAGTTAAAGATAAATTTGAAAGTACAGATATTTGTTTTATTAAAAATGGCGAAACCAGTGAGTTTTTAACTAATTCCATAGGTGACAAAACAGGCGATATTATTAATTTATCGGGTGAAGTTTTAGGTCAGCATAAAGGGTATTTTCACTTTACTATTGGTCAAAGGAGGGGTTTAAATATTAAAAATCCCGCTTTCGATGGCAAACCGAGATATGTTTTAAAAACTAATCCTGCAGCTAATACTGTCACCGTTGGTACTAAACAAAATTTGAATGTAAAGCAAATTATTACTAAAATTAGTAGTTCACATAGTCAAATTGTATCATCAGCCACAAAACCAATTAGATGTTATGTGCAAATTAGAGCTCATAGCACACCAATAAAAGCTTCTGCTGAAAAGTTAAAAAAAAATGGATATTGGAAATTTACTTTAGCTGTTCCCCAAAAAGACGGCGTAGCAGATGGTCAAACCTTAGTAGCTTATAGGAAAGATAGAACAGGTGACAAAGTTTTGGGCAGTTGGGAAATTAATAATGGTGCGTGAAGATAATATTTTTTAAAAATCAATGTTAAAGTTAATAATTTTTAGAAATTAATAATGAGCAGTTTTAATTAACGCCTCTAAAAGTTCTGGTAAAGGTAAGCCAGATACTTCCCACATTTTAGGGTATTGTGAAATAGGTGTGAAGCCTGGAATTGTGTTAATCTCATTGACTATTATTTGATTATTATTGGTTAAGAATACATCAATACGAGCCATTGATTGACATTCTAAAACGGCAAAACTAGTAGCAGCAATTTTTTGAATTGATTTTGTTTGTTTAGAAGTTAAGCTAGCTGGGGTTTTTAAAGATACCGATTTATCAATATATTTAGCTTGATAATCGTAAAATTTAGTGTCAGATGATTTATTGATTTGAATTTCAGCAGGTAGGCTAATTAAGGGTTTCACGGGTTTGGTACCTTCTAAAACGGCACATTCTAATTCTCTACCAGCTATAGCTTTTTCAATTAAAATAGAATAGTCAAATTCAGCAGCTTTTTTTAAGCTTGGCAATAATTCAGTAAAATTATTAATTTTGCTAACACCATATGAGGAGCCTGAACGACATGGTTTAATAAAGATTGGCAGGAAATTAGGTTTTATTTTTTTATTTAAGTATTCCTCCACAAAAGAAAATCCATCCCGTATATCTATATGTATAAAAGGAGCCACGGGTATGCCACGAGCTAGTAAAGCTAATTTAGTTCGGTGTTTATCAAAACATAAAGCACTTGATTCTAGATTGCAGCCAATATATTTAATATTAAACGTTTGTAAAAATCCAGCAATTACACCATCCTCACCAGTGTTCCCATGAATTAATATAAAAATACAGTCACATTTTTTTAATTTGCTAATTAAACTATCATTATAAATTTGATTTGTTTTAAGCATTGTTTTGTCGTTTGGCGTTTCCTCATACCAGTTTTGGCCGGTTTTATCAATGTAGAAAGGCATAACTTGATAATTTAATTTTTTTAGACTTTGCCAAATATTTTTAGCACTAGTAATTGATATATTATGTTCCGGGGATTTACCTCCAAAAATTATGCCGATAGTCTGTTTAGTTTTATTATTTATTTGATTATTTTTAGTTTTTAGATTATCATTTGACTTATTTGTCATAGAATTATTTTAGCATAATATAATATGCTAAATAAGCTAATATTGCCTTGTGATAAACTTTAATTATGCCCGAAAATATTGCTTATAAGGTGGCAGAGGAAAAATTAAAAGAGTTTGAAGAATTAGAAAAAAAATTATCTTTGCCTCAAACTCACAATAATCAAAATTTAGCCCTGTCTTTAGGTCGTAAATATGCTGCCTTAAAACAAATAGTGGGTCTTTATAAAAAGTATTTAGGTTTAAAAAAAGATATTGTAGCAGCTAAAGAATTAACAGTTTTAGATAATGATTTTGCTGATGAAGTGCTTAATTTAGAACGGCAATTAGCCGATTTAGAGGCAAAATTAAAAGATGCTTTAGTGCCAAAAGATCCTGATGATCAAAAAGATGTTATTATGGAAATTAAAGCTGGAGTGGGAGGCGAAGAGTCAGCTCTTTTTGCTTCAGACCTTTATAGAATGTATGAAAAATATGCTAGTTCAAAAGGTTGGAAATTGCAAATTTTAGATATACAGGCTAATTCAATAGGCGGCGGTATAAAAGACGCCACACTTATGTTTAAAAACTATTCAACAGATGTGCCGTATGATGATGGCGTTTGGCATCATTTAAAATACGAGGGTGGTGTTCATAGGGTTCAAAGAGTGCCTACCACTGAATCGCAAGGTCGGATTCATACTTCAGCTGTGGGAGTTTTGGTTTATCCCGAAGCAGATGAGTTAGAGGAGGATATAGATATTGACCCTAATGATTTAAAAGTGGATGTTTTTAGATCATCTGGTCCAGGTGGACAATCTGTTAATACCACTGATTCAGCAGTTCGTTTAACTCATATTCCCACAGGCGTTGTGGTATCTATGCAAAATGAAAAATCGCAAATTCAAAATCGAGCCGCGGCTTTAAAAGTTTTAAAATCTCGGCTTTTTGCTTTAAAAAAAGAAGCCGCGGATACTAAAGCAGCTGATATGCGACACTCTCAAGTTCGCACACTTGATAGAAGTGAGAAAATTAGAACTTATAATTTTCCTGAAAACAGAATTGTAGATCATCGAACTAATTATAAAGCTTATAATTTAGATCAGGTTTTAGATGGTGATTTGCAACCTATGATTGATAGTGCTATTAAAAAAGACAATGAATTCTATTTGCAAACTGCCAAAACATGAACAAAAATTAATTTTAGCTCATGTCTTAAAGCTTGATTATTCTAAAACTTTAGACCCACGAATAATTAGTCAAATAAGTTTGAAACAGCAAACTAAGATAAATAAAATTGTTCAAAAGCGATTTTTAGGTAAACCTTTACAATATATTTTACAAGAAGCTTGGTTTTTAGGTAATAATATTAAAGTTAAATCAGGTGTTTTTATACCTCGTCCAGAGACGGAATATTTAACCGCCATGTTTATGGATAAAGTAAAAGCCATTATTAATTTAGATCAGGATTTACCCGTTCAAGATGATTTTGTAATTGTGGATTTATGTTGTGGCACAGGAGCTATAGCTTTAGCTTTGGCAAATGAACTTAGTTCAAGTGAAATATTTCAGCAAAATATAAAGATTTTTGGCATAGATAGTTCAAAATTAGCAATTAATTTAGCTAAACAAAATAAAAAGTTATTAAGTTTAAATAATTTACAATTTTATCAATATAAATTGTCTGATAAATTAGTTAAAATTGAAAATAAATTAATTGCTAATATAATTTGCCGAGCTAAAGCTATAATTTCTAATCCGCCTTATATACCATTAGGTTCCAAAATAGCTGACGAAGTGGTGAATTATGAACCGCCAGAAGCTCTTTTTAGCGGATATGATGGAACCCATCTAGCTAAAGCAATTATTTATCAAGCTGGTACAAATCCTTGCCAATATCTTTATTTAGAAGCTCACGAAACTAATGTGGAAAAATTAGCTGATTTTGCTAAAAATTATTTTTCTAATAGTGAAGTAGTTAAAGATTTGACTGGTCGTAAGCGGTTTCTAATTTGTCAGAAGTGAGTTTAGACTAATTAGGGCAGCACTGCCTGCTAAAAAACTGCGATAAATGTTTTGACCTAAAGATATTGTTTGTCCGCCGATTTGACTTAGTTGTTTAATCTCTGTTTCAGCAATTCCCCCTTCTGGACCGACAATAAATATAATATTATTTAATTTTTGGGCGGTTTTTAATTTTTGGTTGACGAGTTTTTTAAAACTAGTTAAACTACTTTGACTATTTGGTTGTAAAATTAAAATTAAATTATTTTGGCTTGGAAAATCTTTTATCAGTGTTTTGCACAACTGTTCTGTATTTTTGGGATTTAGGAGTGTTGGAAATCGTAGCTGGCGGCTTTGTTCAGAGGAGGTAATGATTTGATTTTGCCATTTTGTTAAGTGATTTGGTTGCCATTTAGCAATTGATTTATTAGCTTGCCAGGGTATTATATAATTAACGCCAGCTTGAGTCATTAAGTCAAGAGCTAAATAATTAGCTTTATTTTTTAAAAGAGCTTGTACAATTATTTTTTTAGGCGTGTTCACAGGAATTTTTAAAGTCTTCAAAAGTTTTAAATCAAAAGTTTTATCAGCCTTTTTTATGGTCACAATTTCAAATAGGCCAGCTGTATTAAGTCCATTAGATAATTTAATTTGTGAACCAATTCCCCGCCTTTGAGATAGTATTATATGTTTATAAAGTTCTAGGTGTGTAATAGTATAATTTTGATTATTGTTAGGTAATTTTAGATCGGGATTATGAAAAAGAGGTAGTCCCATCTAGAACCTCTATTTTAGTTTCGCTATTATTTAAAGTTTTAGCAAATTCGGACATAATTTGCCTTTGCTTATGATTTAATTTATGAGGATAAGATATTTCCAAATGGATAATTAGATCACCTTTTTTGTCTGAATTTGCGTTAATTGGCACACCATAATGGTGTATTTTAATAGTATCGCCTCTTTGGGAGTTTGGTTTAATAAAAAACTCTAAATCGCCATAATAAGTTTTTATATTAGCTTTATCGCCTAAAAGACTTTTGGTGAATGGTACTTGCACCATACAATGTAAATTATTTTTATCTCTAACAAAAACTTTATCTGGTATAATATGAAATTCAATATATAAGTTTCCAGCTAGACCATTATAAATACCAGCTTCACCTTCACCAGTTAGTTCAATTTGTTCGCTTTCATTTACGCCTTTAGGCACCTTTATATTAAATTGTTTGGTTTGGTTTAAACGGCTTTTACCACGGCAGTTATCACAAGGGTTTGCAGGCATTAAACCTAAACCTTGACAGGTCGGACAAGTGGAGCTGGACATCATTTGTCCTAAAATAGTGTTAGTTACTTTGGAAATTTGCCCTTTGCCTTGACAGGTTTGACACTTTACGGGGTCATCAAAAGTCTTAGAACCTGTGCCATCACATATTTCGCATTTAAAATTAGCAGTGATATTAATTTTATTTTCACCACCTAATAAAATATCTTTTAGTTCCACTTGTAAACGATAAAGTATATTATTGCCATTAACTTGTGGTTTATTAGCAAACCCGTCAAATCCACCACCTGTGAAGAATTGTGTAAATTCACCAGCCATATTGAATATATCAGACATAGGATTGTTGTTTGCCTGTCCAGAAGGTTTAGTTGGATCACCACCTAAATCATATACTTGCCTTTTGGCAGGATCCGATAAAACTTCATAAGCTGTGGTAATGTTTTTAAAACTATCTTCATCTGCGGAATTAGAAATATCAGGATGATGTTGTCTAGCTAATTTTCTGTAAGCTTTTTTAATTTCCTCATTACTGGCATTTTGCGCTACGCCCAGAATTGAATAGTAATCCATATTTTTAGTGTAACAGTTATTTAGTTTGAGGTCTTGTTTTTGGGCGGTTTAGTTTTACATAAATGTTGACCAATCAATCCAATAATTATTAAACTAGCGGCAAAACCAAACGAAATAATACTATCAGTGGAATGTAATTCTAATAAAACGCCTTTAGTGTTAATAATTATAGACAACCACCCGCCTAGCAAAATGCCTAAAATAGCTGCACCAGAATAAAACCCGCTCTGTGATAATAAAAGGGCAAAAACAGCTCGATTTGGTTTTAAATCTGGTTTTTTACCATCTAAAAACTTTTTAACTTCCAAAGCAAAATATAGAATTAAAATAATTGACAAAATAATTCCAAAATCTAAACCAAAAGAACCGTATATTAAAATATATGATTGTCGTAGACTAATTAAATTCAATAAATAACCTAAACATATAAAAATAACGCTAATCAAAATAGCACTTAAAATAGAAACTTTTTGCATTTATTTTTTATTAGAAATGGTTTTATTTTTGCCCGTTTTTGCGTTGGGTTTGGTTAGAGGTTTATTACGACTAGCCACTTTGGTTTTAGATTTCCCAATTAATTTAACCGGTGGTTTATTGGAAACTTTTCGTTGAGGGTCGGATAGCCAGACGGGTCGTTTAGGCGATTTTTTAATATTTTTAAATATTTTGGCTAATTCGTTTTCACTTAAAGTTTCTTTTTGCAAAAGTTCACTAGCTAATTTATCTAGTGTTTGTCGATTTTTGATAATGGTTTTATAAGCTTGATTATGAGCATCTTCAATTAGTTTACGAACTTGTTTATCAATGGCGAAAGCTATTTCATCGGAATATTCTTTTTCGGAATTGTAATGACCCATATAAGGTTCTGGCGAATGGCTGCCCAATTTCACAGCACCTAAAGCACTTGTCATACCAAATTCAGTCACCATTCGTCTAGCAATGGCTGTGGCTTTTTCAATGTCGTTAGAAGCTCCTGTGGATGGATCATGAAAAACTACTTCCTCAGCCACTCTACCCCCCAAAGCGTAGCTTAATTGATCTAATAACTCATTACGGGTTACAGAATATTTGTCCTCAGTTGGCATAACTGATGTAAAACCTAAAGCTCTACCGCGTGGTAAAATAGTGACTTTTGTAACAGGATCTGTGTAATTCATGGCTGCTGCTACCACAGCATGTCCGCCCTCATGATAAGCCGTATTTCGCATTTCTTTTTCGTTCATTTTTAGGGTTTTCTTTTGTGGTCCAGCCATAACTCTATCAATAGCTTCGTCGATATCTTCATCCTCAATTTGAATTTTATTTAAACGAGCAGCTAATAGGGCAGCTTCGTTGAGAACATTTGCTAAATCAGCTCCTGTATAGCCCGGAGTTCTTTTAGCCACTAGTTTTAGGTTGACATTCTTTTGAAACGGTTTATCTTTAGCATGAACTTTTAATATTGCTTCGCGACCTTTTAAATCAGGAGCTTCAACTTGAACTTGTCTATCAAAACGGCCTGGACGCAAAAGAGCAGGATCTAAAATATCAGGTCTATTAGTGGCAGCAATTAAAATAATATTAGTGTTAATGTCAAAGCCATCCATTTCCACTAATAATTGATTTAAAGTTTGTTCTCTTTCGTCATGACCTCCGCCTAAACCAGAACCTCTATGTCGGCCTACAGCATCTATTTCGTCCACAAATATAATACAAGGCGCGTTTTGCTTAGCTTGGGCAAATAAATCTCTAACTCGGCTAGCCCCCACGCCAACAAACATTTCCACAAAATCAGAACCGCTCATAGTATAAAAAGGCACTTTTGCTTCACCGGCTACGGCTCTAGCTAAAAGTGTTTTACCAGTTCCGGGAGGGCCATATAATAGAACACCTTTAGGAATCTTGGCACCTAGTTTTTCAAAACTTTTGGGTTTGGTTAAAAAATCTTTAATTTCACCTAATTCCTCAACTGCTTCATCTACACCAGCCACATCAGTAAAAGTGATTTTCTCCTTATTTTGATCTTGTAATTTAGCCCTTGATTTACCAAAACTCATAGGGTTATTTTTTCCAGCCCCGCCAGCCATACGATTCATCAAAAATAAAAATATGCCAGTAATAATTAAGAAAGGCAAAATTAGGCTGATAAGTGACATCAGAGGACTTTCTTGAGGCACATCAGAGTTATAACCCTCAGATAATTTAGCTTTTTGAATAGCTGTGATTACTGAATTGCCTTGAGGAATAACATAGTAAAACTCCAATTGTTTACCATAATTTTGTCCATCTTTGGAAAAATCGCTATTTAAAGATAGTGTGACTTTTTGTATACCTTCAGTTATTTCAGCTTTTTTAACTGTGTTACCGTCTAGTAAAGATATGCCGTCAGATGTATTAATTTGTCGTGCATGGTCACCTTGAAACATATAATAGGCTGAGGAAATAACCACTAAAAGTATTAAAATCCATAAAAATGGCGAGCCAGGTATTTTGATTATTTTAACATTTTTGGGTAGATTTTTTAGTAAATCATCTTTATTTGCAAAAACACGCTTGGATTTATGTCTTGATTTTTTTTTGTTCTTATTTACCATAATATGTCCTTTAAGTGTAATTTAATTTTTAAATAAACATTTTAGTTTATTCAAATATTGATTAAAAGTTATTTATTTATTTTTTAAGATATACTTAGTCTACCATAATTTAATTGGGGTAAAAAAGACAATTTTTTAATTAAGAGTTTTAACAATTTTTTTAAATTCAATTTTATTATATAAACCTCTTAGTCCCACAAAAATTACTTCATAAACTAAATAAATTATGGCAAAAAGCCAAAACTTGTCTTGAATAAGATTTAAAAATAAAAACATTAATCCAGCTGTTATAAGTGTGGAAATTACAGCTGCTTTTAAAAGAAAATGATATTTGGCAAATCCTAGAAAAAAACCATCAAAAGAATAAGTATAACTAGTTATTGGTAAAGCGATTAATGAAAGCAAAACTAGAAGAAATGATAAATTGCTAACATGTTGATCATCTGTCATAGCTTTAATTAAAAAATAACCGCCAATGAAATAAAAAATAATTACCACTGGAATAAAACGGTGAGCTAAGCGACGAGTGGAGCGGGTAATTTGTATGATTTTTTTATTATCCTTAGCTCCTCTAGCTTCTCCCACTAAAGCTTGTGAGGCAGCAGCTAGGGCATCAAAAACATACATAGAAAAAGATAGCACCACATCACCCAGTTGTCCAGCTGCCACATAATCGGTGCCTAGTGTGGAAAAACACCAAAGCGATACTAAAATAATTATCCAAAAAGTTGATGATCTTATCATAAGCGGAATACTGTCTTTTATGAGATTAAAAAGTCTTAAAATATGGGGTTCATATTTTTTCATAGCAGTTCTATCAAAGTCTCTACATATAAAATAAACGAAGGTGACGGATTGTAGGAAATTTGTAATAATTGGGCCAATGGCCACACCTATAATTCCTAGGTGACAAACCCCGACAAAAAAGATATTAATAACTAATTCAAAAGCTAAAAAAATACTTGATATTTTAACCATTAATTCAACTTTTTGTAAACCTTTCAAAATACCTATACAAGTCCAGGCAAAAAAGATAAAAGGTATAGACAATAAAAAAATTTGGGCATATAAAGTAGTTAATTGTTCAACATTTTTATCAAGTGGAAAAAGGCCGATAAATAGAGGTGTTAATATTTCAAAAACAATGGTTGATAATATTCCTACAATTCCTGCAAAAAACATACAGTCTAATTGCACCATAGTATTTTTTATTTTTTCACCAGCTCCTTTATAATAAGCCACAACTGTTGTAGAGATAAAGGTTAAAAAGAAAAATATTCCCATAATTGTATTAATATAATTTCCGCCAATGCCTAAAGCTGCTAAGTTTTCCACACCTTGCCGCCCCATCAAAATATTATTAGCAACGGTTAAAACAAAAACCATAATAGTTTGAATAAATATCGGCCCCCATAAAAATATCAAAGTCCAATCTAATTGGGCGGGGAATATATATTTATTTAAAAAGCGTTTATACATTTAGCGTTTTTCGTAGTTTAGACTTTCGTCTATTTTTTATAATTGTGTAAATTAACATACTTACAGCATATTTTATAGGAAAAGTTATTAAGGGAACAAAGGCAAATATTAGACAAAGAATAATTACGGTTGAGAAAAATATTTTATTAGGATTTGAAATATAGGTATAGGGGTTTGAAGCAGATAATTCAATTTTTCCAGAATCAGCTTTAGCATAATATTCGGGTAAGGTTTTAAAACTGCCTAAATAATTTACTAAAGCTTGCCATTCTTTTATCTCAGAACCGCTTTTATTTAATAAAACCGAATCAGATAAATCACAGGAGTCAGTTCCTTTACAAGCTAAACTGCCATCAGCTTTTTTAGGTTGAACATTCATAAGACCAAAAGTTAGTTTAGGAATTGAGCCTGCCATTTGTCCGATATAATAATTTGTTATAATTGGATACAATTTGTCGGAATTAGGTTTTTCCCAATCGCCAGCTGTATTTTTAATCCAAACTTCTGATACTCTGTTACCAGGCAATCGGTAATTGCTATAGGTGTATTTAATATTACCAAAGTGCATAATTATATCATCTTTTAATAATTCGCCCACACTTTGCCCTATTTCCATAACCTGTTTTAGTTCATCGCCTTTAACATAAAAGGCACATAAAGGATAAGTGTGTGATTTATCAGGACCAAAACCCATATTCACTGCTCCATAAATATCTTCTACACTTATATTTGGTTTAAAAAAACCGCCTCTAGATACACCGTTAGCAGTTAATAAAATTGGTAATTGGCTTTTGTTAACCAGATTGCCTTTTTGACCAATAAATGCAGCATATTTTGTAAACTCATAACCGAAAGCATCAGTAAAAATTCGGCCTATTCCTTCGTCATAACCAGTGCTTGTATCAGCTCCCAAATTAAAATTGGTTTCGGTGATTATTTTATTAGTATTAAGTGAGTATTTACTAAAAAAATCTTTATTAATTTGTGATTTATATTTTTGTGCTAAATCTTTAATCTGTTTATTGTTTGAATAGTTATCTGTCACAGGTAGCATCTGAGAATTGGTTAATTGCCAATTAGAATTATCTTTTTCCAAATCAATAAGCCCTATATTTTGGGCATAAGCACCCGTGCTACTAATAATTGTTTTACCAATAATAATAGGCGTTGGTGTAAAAACATGAGTGTGAGCAGATAAAATGAAATTAATTTCTGGCACCTGTTTGGCTAATGCCACATCTTCGCTACTATCTCCTGTGAGATTATTTTTATTTACGCCAGAATGAGATAAAGCGATTATAATATCAGCTCCATTTTGTTTGAGGAGTTTGACTTGCTCTTTGGCGGCGTCAATATAATCTTGAAATGTGACATCATTGCTATTTACAATATCTGAAACAGCATCATGTCCTAAAAGTCCTAAAAGACCAATTTTAATACCGTTTTTATCTATTATAGTATTTTTTACAATTTCACCCTTTTGGAATAATTGTCCTAAGTGTCCATTTTGTGGAGCATTAGTGTTTGAAGCAATTATTTTAGTTTTAGAATATCCAGTAGAAATCATTTTAGCTAAAGCGTTAGATCCATAATCAAATTCGTGATTGCCTAAAGTTGTGGCATCGAATTTCATAAGATTTAGCATTTGTAAATCAGGGGCTTGAGATGTGAAAAGTATATTATAGATGCTACCAACCGTAAAATCACCGCCGTCAAGAGTTATGGTTGGTATATTAGTTTGTTGGTTTTGATTTATAATAGATGCCATTTTAGCATAACCGCCATAATTTATAACTTGTCTTTCAGAATTAAAGGCTTTATACGGATCAATATGTGAATGTAAATCGTTGGTGTATATTATGCGTAATCTTTGCCAAGGGATTTCTTCAGCTTGAGCTTTGGTGGTGCTAATTGGTATTAATGCTGGAAATAGACTAAATATAAAAATAAATGACTTTATAAATATTTTCAAAATAATTCCTTTCTTTAAAGTATATTTTAATTCTATAATTAAACTATAAAAAAGCGGTTTTTATTTTTTATGATTCCATTCATTTTCGACCCACTGATTTAAGGTAATTTCAAAGTTTCTTTTATCTTGTTGAACTATTGAATCTAAAATAAGTCCAGAAAATAGAGAAATAATTGCTGCTATAAAAGCTAAACCACAAACTATGAGGGTTGGTAAGTTTTGCACATAACCGGTTTCAAAATAGGGGATTAAACACCGGGTTAAAGAAATTATTCCAAAAACAATAGTTATAAAAAAAGCTAATGTACTAAAATAGGTTAACGGATGATATGAGCGAAATAATCGCATAATCGTTTTAAGAGCTTTAAATCCATCAGAAAAAGTATTCAGCTTAGAAACACTGCCTTTTGGTCGATCTTTATATTCTATAATCTCATTAGTTATACTCATTCTATTTTCAATGGCATAAATTGACATTTCGGTTTCTACGGTAAATCCATTAGAAAGCACAGGACAAGACTTAATGAATTTATAAGAGAAAGCTCTAAAGCCAGTCAAAATATCTTTGATGTCAGCTTTGAATAAAGTGTTAATAGATTTTCTAATTAACCAGTTGCCAAAATTGTGAAAAGGTCGTTTATTTTCTTTAAAATAAGATGATGATAACCTATCTCCAATTACCATATCTAAATCCTCATTTATTAGTTTTTGGTAAAGTTTTGGTATTGACTGGGCTGGATAAGTTAAATCGGCATCAAGCATTATAACGCATTTGGCGTGTATTTCACGAAAAGCTTTTCTAATAACGGCTCCTTTGCCTTGTTCGCTACAGTTTTTTAATAAAACCTTATTTGATTTTATGGTTTTAATTTCGGCAACAGTATTATCTGTGGAATTGTTATCGTATACATATATATATGAATTAGGTATTTTTTTAATAGCCTGTAAACATTGTTCTATAACTTCTTTAACAGTTTGTTCCTCGTTATAAGCGGGTAATAAAACGGCTAATTCCATTTTAGTATTTTTTGTAAATATCATTATCGATAACCTCTTTGTAAGCGTTTATAATATGTCGTTTTATTATTTTCATAGAAGCGGTTAAAAAGCCATTTTCCACAGTAAACTCTTCAGGTAATATAATAAACTTTCTAATAGACTCAGCTCTGGAAACAGTTTCATTAGCTTCATCAACAGAGCGTTGTATTTCAGCATAAATAGCTTTGTTTCGACTGGCTTGTTTCAAGTTAAGATTTTTTAAACGATGCTTTTTAGACCAAACCTCTAAAGCTCCAGTATCTAGTGTAACTAAAGCGGATATAAATGGTTTTTTGTCGCCAATAACTACACAGTGCGAAACTAACGGATTATTTATTATAATTTGTTCTAAAGCACCTGGTGAAATATTTTTGCCACCAGATGTCACAATTATATCTTTTTTTCGCCCCACTAATTTAATAAAACCGTAGTCATCAATTTCAGCCAAATCTCCAGTATAGAGCCATTTATTTTTAAAAACTTGCTTAGTTAACTTTGGTTCATTATGATAACCTAAAAAGGCACTAGGGGTTTTAATTAATAATTCACCGTCTTTGGCAATTTTAGTTTCAACATTTATGAAAGGCAAACCAACAGTACCAATTCTGTTATTATTTGGGCGATTACATAAAGCTGGAGCAGTGATTTCAGTTAACCCATAGCCCTCTAATATTTCTATGCCAGCTCCTCTGAAAAAATGAGCAATTTGTGGATTTAATGATGCTCCTCCGCTTACACACCAACGCATTTTGCCGCCCAAAACATTTTTAATTTGTTTATAGATTAATTTATCATATAATAGTCTTTGCGAAATTAATTTAGGACTAGGGCCGTTGGGGGTATCTAAACTTTCAGAATATTGCATAGCTATTTTGGCAGCTTTTTGAAAAATACGTTGTTTTATACCATGTCCAGCTTTTTGTGAAGCCGCATTATAAACTTTTTCAAAAATTCGAGGTACACCGATTATATAATTTGGTTGTATATAACGCATATCGTTTAACAGGGTTTTTAAATTGCCTGATAGAGCTAAAGCAGACACACCTTCCATAATTGCTAAAACTGCAAAGCGGGCAAAAACATGGGCTAAAGGTAAAAATAAAAGTATAGCGGAATTAGGCATCTGTAATAATTCAGGTAAAGCTTCGTTTGATGAATAAACCACTGATATAAAAGCTTTGTGTTGAATTTCCACACCTTTGTGTTTACCTGTCGAACCAGAGGTATAAACAATAGTAGCTAAATCGGTTGATTTATTTTGAGTTTGTAGTTTTTTAATTTGGCTAGTTTTTATAGATTGTCCAATAGTTTGCAATTCGTCTAAGGCATTTTCATCTAAATTGCGAATTGTTTTAACAGTTTTTAATTTAGGTTTAACTAAATTAACTAATTTGTACATATCAATATTTTCCACAAATAACATTTTTATTTCAGCGTCATTGCAGATAAATTGAATTTGATGTGATGATGAAGTTTCATAAATAGGCACTGTGACAGCCCCTATAGTCCAAGCTGCAAAATCTAGAGCTACCCATTCGAAACTAGTTTTAGACATAATAGCAATTTTGTCATTTTTTTTAATTCCCAAATTAACTAATCCTTTAGAAATTGAGATAATATATTTTTGAAAAGATTGTGCTGTTATATCAATCCAGCTACCAGATTTAGTTTTATAAGACAATAATTTCTGATGTGGTAATCTACGAACTCTGTTTTGCAAAATAGTACAATTTGTATCGTGGAGTTTAATAGTTTTTATTTTTGACAATTTTAAATTACTTTCTGGAGAGTTGTATAAAATAATTTATTTTTTAAATTATTGTAATTGTTTTATAATGTCATCTAAGTCGTTTGGTTTTAAAGAGCCTGGTTTTTTATAAATTGTTTCACCATTTTTAAAAGCCCAAATAGTTGGAATAGATGATATACCGTTTTTTATAGATAATTCTTTATTTGTATCCACATCGACTTTAGCAAATTGAATATCAGAATATTTGGCAGCGGCTTTTTCAAAAATAGGGGCAAATTGTTGGCAAGGACCGCACCAAGCTGCCCAAAAATCAACAATTATAGCTGGGGTTTTTTTAACTAATTCATCAAAATTATTTTCAGTTAGTTTTACGATTTCCATACTTTTAGTTTATCATAGGGGGGTATTTTAGTTTTCAATTATAATTTGTTTAAAAGTTCATTATTTTAATTAATTTTTATATTTTGTTTTAAATATAATTTTGTTTAAAAATTTTTATATTTCCTAAACTGTCCTGGCTAACACCTGATAAACCATCAATATCAGTTCTAATAATTTGTGATCCTAAGTTTGTAAAAAGATTAATTGTTTTATCGTTGGGGTGCCCATAACTGTTATCGCGACCAACTTCAAAAATAGCAATTTTAGGATTAATTAATTTTGCTAAATCGTTATTTTGAGTTTTGCTGCCATGGTGAGCAACTTTTAAAATATCAAATTCCCCCATATTTAATTGTTTTAAGCGTTTTAAGGCCTCAGCTTGAGCTTGTTTTTCCATATCACCTAAAAATATGGCTTTTAAATTATTGGAATAAATAATTACTCCAACAGATGAATCATTACTAAAGGAATCCTCATTATTGGTTGATTTGGTACTAGTTTGGGAATTAGTATTTATATTTGACTTTGTTTTATTTGATTTCAAAGTTTGAAAAATATACCATTGGATTTTATGGTTGGTATTATTATCTATATAGTAACCACTTTCTCCCTCCTTGGCTTGGCTTGTAGGTATATTTTCACTCTGCAATTTATTGTAGCCTAATTTTGATTCGCCAGTTGGGGTTTCCAAGTTGCTAACTATAGCTTGTTTAGTTTGACGATTATTTATAGCACCTAATAAACCACCCACATGATCATCGTGCCAGTGGCTTAAAATTAGTAAATCTATAGTTTGTATATTTAAATCAGATAAGCAGTTATTTATTTTATTATTATCTGAACCAACATCGATAACTATGGCGGAGTTTTGAGAGGTTTTTATAACACTAGCGTCGCCTTGTCCTATATTACAAGCTGCAATTTTCCAATTTGGATCTATTGTAGTTATAAAATATTTTGGTAAAATTATGGAGCCAGTTATAACCAAAGGTATAAATAATAGAGCTATAAGTGTCAGAATTAAAATTGGTTTTTGTAAAAAGACAACTTTATAATGTTTAATTTTTTGCGTTATATCGGTGTATAGCAAAGATAATTTAGACTCAATAAAAGCCGGTAAAACTTTTTTTATTTTTTTATAGGTATTGTTCCAGATTTTTCCAGATATAGTCCAGTAAAGTATAATATTTAGTAATATCATTAATAGACAACCGATTAAACCATTAACCCAAGCTAATTTAGCTAAAGGTAAAAAACTAATTAATTTAGATATTATATAGAGCGGATAGGCAAATATGGTTGAGCTAAAGGCTAAAATATAGGCCATTTGGGGGATTAATGGTGAGATTAGAGCTGATAAAACTCCTAAAATGGTAGCTGGTGCCACAAAAGGTGTGGCTAAGAAATTAGCCATTAAAGTATAAGGTGTAAAGAAAGGATAAATTAGAATTATAATCGGTCCACAAAAAAACTGAGCTGCTAAAGTTACACTAACTATTGAAGCTATGGTTTTGCCAATAAATCGACTTAAAAGAATAGTCAGTTTTGGCGTTAGTAAAATAATTCCTAAAGCAGCCGAGCAGCTCATGGCAAAACCATAAGAGGTAGCTAAATAAGGGTCAATAATTAAAAGTGTTATAATTGTAGCTGATAAAGCAGTTAAGGCTAAGCTTTTGCGTTGTAAAATTAGACCCACTAGTCCAATAATTCCCATAAAAGCTGCTCTTATAACGGACGGTTGGGGATGAACTAAGGACATAAAAGCTAAAATACAAATGATTTCAATTCCAGCCGCAATAGTTTTTTTAATATTAAAGGCTAATAAAATTACTCCAATTAGGGAAATTATAATGACAAAATGTGAACCAGAGATAGCCACTAAATGAGTTAATCCAGATATTTTAAAATTATCCGATAAATTATCATCGAAATTATTGGTATAACCTAAAGCTATAGCTGGTACTAAGGCTCGTCCCACAGGATTAAGTTTGTCTGTCATATCTATAAAAGCTGCTCTAATAACATTAGTGATATAATCTAAGCCTGAAGCATATTGTAAAATAGTGAACTTATTAATTTGGGCTTTAGCAGCTAGACGGTTAGCAGGATTATCAGATTTAGTTTTAAAATCTATTGGCGATAATTTAGCTGTAAACTCAATAGAATCATGATATTTTAAATCACACCAATTTTTAGTCAAGTTTATAGTTTTGTTATTTTGATTAGCTATTGTTTGTTTAATACCTTGAATTTGTAACCAAAAACCAGATTCGGTTTTAATATCAAATAGACAAACTGTACCAGCTAAAGATTTAGTTGATTTTGCATCAGAGGTAATTATTCCAGAAGTGGTTATAGTATCAGCATTTTTCGCAGCTTGCAGAAGTTCGGTTGGTTTATAGATATTATTTTGCCAATTAAAAGAAACGATCTCTAAAATTATTAATAAACAGATAAATAATAGACTAGGAATTATCTGAGAATAATTATTAAACAACTTGCCCATAATACTACTGCTGGAATAAATAATCTATAATCATTCATATTCGTATTTGGTCTTTTATTTTATCAAATATGGCATCACCTATACCTTTAACATTTTTAATTTCATCTATATTAGAAAACGAACCATTTTGAGTTCTATAATCAATTATTCTTTGGGCAATAGCTGGACCTATGCCATTTAATGTGTCTAATTCGGTTATTGTGGCAGTGTTAATATTAATTCCTGAAACAGAATTGCTAAGTGTCTGGTTGTTTGGATTTTGATTTAAATTACTATTGTCAGTTTGGGAAGTGTTGATTTTGGGAATATAAATTTGTTCACCGTCAGTTAATTTTCTGGCTTGATTTATAGTTGAAGCATCCGCTGATTTTTTTAAACCATCAGCTAATTTAATAACATCACTAACTCGGCTGCCAACGTCTAATTCATAAACTCCTGGTTTATTGATTTCACCTTGTATATCAATGAAAAGTTTGCTATTAGTTAAGTCAAGGAGTTGATTATTATTGGTATTTGCGATGGGTTCAGAAGCATTAATTTGGTTTGAATTGTCGGGGCTATTGGCGGTTAAGGTTATTATAACACTTATGAAAACTATAATTATGGCAGCCGCACTAGATATGAAGGTTTTCCAATTTAAAAGGCTTCGTCGTTTAGTTTTGGCGGAAAAATTTAAAGCGTCGTTTTGGGATATTTTAGTTAGTTGTTTTAAATTATTTTTAGAATTATTATCAAAACCGATTTTGTCAACAAAAACACCGTTTGTTTGTTTATAAAGTTTATTTAAAAAATTATTATCTGGTGAATCGTTAGTTTTATCAACAAAATCAGACATAGATTAATTGTCTATATAAAATTTTAATAAATCAAGTTTTTAATTAAAAAAGATGTTTTTGTTGAAAACATTAGTAAGGATTTTATTTATAATATTTATATATTTAGTAAATAACTTTATTAGATTTAGAAATAGTAAATAATTGCTTAATTGTCAAGTGTCTATCAAATATTAATGGCAGGAGCAATGTATTTGACTGGTATTTCTACAGTTTTGGTTTGCCAATTATAAACAAAACTGGTTATAGAACAATTAGCTGGTTGTCGTTTAGTTGGATTATGCCAAAGTTTTTTACCATTAAAATAACGGTGTAAAACCCAAATAGGACTTTGATGGGAAATACAAATAACCTGTTTTCCAGCTTCTTTCTGCCCTATTTCATTAAAAAAAGCTAAAAATCTTTGCAAAATACTTTTATATGGCTCTCCCCAACTTGGTAAAAAAGGGTTTCTAATTAAATAAGCTAATTGCCAAGGGTTTTTAGGAATAGGTTTTCCTGCGATAGCACTTTTAGCTTCAATAATTTTTGTATTTTTTATCATTTTTAAGTTTAGCTTGGCTATTATAGGTGTGGCAGTTTCTTGAGCTCTTAGTAGAGGTGAGGAATATAAGTTATTTGATAAAGGTAAGGTATATGTGCTAAACTTTTCCAGCCAGTTTTGGCGTTGTTGTAAAAATTCGGCTAATTTTTCAGCTTGTCTATGACCTTTTTTAGATATAAAATAACCATCTAAATGTTCATAAATTACTTTATTAGGATTATAAACTTCAGCATGTCGTACAAAATGAAAAGTGGTTATGTCATTAGACATATTTTATTTATAAACGCTTTCTTTTAAAACAGCTATATAAGGTATATTGCGATAATATTGTGCATAATCTAATCCAAAACCAACCACAAATTCATTAGGTATTGTAAAACCGACATATTTAGATTTTACAAGGTGTTTACGAGTTTCTTGTTTTTCTAAAAGAGTAAAAATTTCTATATTTGCTGCACCTTTTTTATACAAATAGTCTAGAAGCCATTTCATAGTTAACCCAGTATCTACTATATCTTCGACTATTAAAATATTACTACCTTTAATATTTTCATCTAAATCCATAACTAATTTAATATCGCCAGAGGAGTGACTTTCATCACCATAGGATGACAAAGTGATAAAATCAATGTCAACATTTTTGGTCATCTTTTTAACTAAATTGGTGATTGTAAAAATTGCACCCTTTAAAATACCCACAACTAACAAATTTTTATTTTTATAGTCGTTATCAAGTTGTTTGGCTATTTGATCAATTCTGTTATTTAACTGTTCTTCAGTTATTAAGATTTTTTCAATATCGTCGGCATATTGTTCAGATATTTTCATATTATTAGTTTATACTTTAATATGCTTTTATAACAAAATTTAGTTAATATTCAGAACTTTATAGGTTTGCAAAATTCACTTTATATAAACTGAAAATATTAGTTCTGTTATAAACAAAGGAAAATAATTATGATTGTAAAAAACGCTTGGAAATTAATTTCACACTCTAAGGGTCGAAACGTTTTAATTGGGTTGATAATATTTACTGTGGCTGTAACATCAACTATTGCTTTATCTATTATGAAAGCGGCTGATGATGCTAAAATACAAGGTTTAGCTAATACTAAAATTACTGCCCAAATTACGACAGATAGACAAAAAATTATGGAAAATATGCGGAATAACAGCAGTTCTAATGGCAGCCCATCATTTGATAGAAACAGTATGCCAAGTCTTAGTTTAGAACAATTACAAACCTATGCCGAATTTGATGGTGTGGAAGATTTTTATTATACTAACACAGTATCATTATCTAATGCTGGTAATTTTGCCCCAATAACTAGTTCGGAAAGTAACAGTTCCCAAAGTAATGGCGGTCAATCAAATGGAGCAAGGCAATTATTTGGATCTGAAAGCAATGCTGATTTTAGCTTAACTGGTTATTCTTCACAAGCTGCTATGGGAGATTTTGTTGATGGGCAAAAAAGCTTGACTGATGGAGTAATTTTTTCATTTACCGATTCTGCTAAGCAATGTCTTATTTCATCAACTTTAGCCACGCAAAATGGTACAAAAGTTGGCGATACCATAACTTTGAAGAATCCGTTAAAATCAAGTGAAACTTATAAATTAAAAGTTGTAGGCATTTATAAATCAACCGAAGAGAATCAATCAGCCAATCAGTCCACACCTTTAGCTTCACAAGATTCAGCTAATGCTATTTTGGTTTCAACGGCAACTGTTAGTGATATTATTTTAAATTCAGCTAAAAATCCTGAAACATCTAGTGTGGAGGGTTTTAATGGGCAAAGCCGCGAACAAACCTCAAAGTTTGACAATAGAATAAACGGTACTTTCGTTTTACCATCGCAAGAGACTTATAACCAGTTTAACTCGGAATTAAAGACAGCGGGGTTGAGTGACGATTTTGTTTTACAATCATCTGATATTACCAAGTTTGAACAGTCTATTTTGCCGCTAGAACAGTTATCAAATTTTGCTTTGACTTTGTTAATAATAGTTTTAATAATTGGAGCTGTGGTTTTAGTGGTATTAAATTTGTTTAATATTAGGGAAAGAAAATATGAAGTGGGGGTTTTTACAGCTATCGGTATGAGGAAATCAAAAGTGGCTTTACAATTTATTTGTGAATTATTAATTGTCACAATAATGGCTATTAGTGTTGGAGCATTTGTTGGCAGTGTATCTAGTGTGCCTATTTCAAATAGTATGTTGGCTTCACAAATTCAGCAGGTTGAAACTAAACAGACAGAACAAACCCGAACATTTGGCGGACCAGAATCAGCTGGTGCTGGTACTGGGGCAAACCCTAACGCTGGACAAATGCCACGAGCTGGCGGAGCTGGCGGAGGACCTTTATCTGATAGAACCGCCAATCAAAATACTGGACCAGTGTCTTATATTAGTCAAATTAGCACTTCTGTAAATATTAATATATTATTAGAGCTTTTAATAATCGGTTTGGCTTTATCATTGATTGCTACGGTTGGACAAATGATTTTCGTTTTGCGGTATGAACCTTTACAAATTTTAGCGGATAGAAATTAATATAAAAAAAGAGGCAAATTATGAGTATTTTAAAATTAAACAAAGTTAGTTATAAATATGCTAATGGTAGAAACAATCGCGAGGTTATAAAGGACAAATCTTATAAATTTGACACAGGTAAACTATATGGGATTGTTGGTAAATCGGGTTCAGGTAAAACCACTTTATTATCTTTATTGTCCGGTTTGACAAAGCCTACTTCGGGACAAGTAATTTATAATGGCGAAAATTTAACTAAAATAAATAGTGCAGATTATAGAGCTAGAAATTGTGGAGTTATTTTTCAAAGTTTTAATTTGTTGCCGCAATTATCGGCTGTTGAAAATATTGTTTTAGCTATGGATATTTCTGGTAAAAAGTTTAGGCAAAGCAAAATTAAATTAGCCAAAGAATCTTTGGCAATAGTAAAATTAGCAGAAGAGTATGCTAATAAGAAAATCCTTCACCTTTCAGGCGGCGAGCAACAAAGAGTGGCAATAGCTAGAGCTTTATCAATTCAGCCAGACATTATTTTAGCTGATGAACCAACGGGTAATTTAGATGCTGAAACTCAAAATGATATTATAAATATTTTTGATAGTTTAGCACACCAAATGAACAAATGTGTAATTATAGTAACCCATTCACCTGAAGTGGCTAAACGATTAGACGCTATTTATGAGTTGAAAAAATAATTTTTAATTTATAGTTTTTATCAATTTGTTTAATTAGGAAAAAATCTTAATTAACTATAGACTGTTTAATAGTAATTACACTAATAAAATTATAAAAAACTTATTCAAGGAGTGAAATATGGCCTCAAAATGTGAAATCTGCTCTAAACAAGCAGTTTATGGTAATAATGTGTCACATTCACATCTTAAAACGCGTCGTCGTTGGAATCCAAATATTCAAACAGTTCATATAGTTGTAGCAGGTTCACGAAAAAAAGTTAAGGCCTGCACATCTTGCATTAAGGCAGGGAAGGTGGTCTAATGGCATATGCAGTAATTAGTATTGGTGGACATCAGGAAAAAGTTAGTAAAGGTTCTATAGTTGTGGTTAATCGTTTAGCTGATAAAACTGGCACAAAGTTAACTTTTCCATGTAAATTATATGTTGATGATAAAGAAGTTGTGACTGATTCTAAAAAATTGCATAATTATCAAGTTTCAGCTAAAGTTTTGGCAGATGATATTAAAGGTCCTAAAATAAATATTATGAAGTATAAAAATAAAACTCGTTATCATAATAGAATGGGACATAGACAACAGTTAACTCGTTTAGAAATTGTGTCTATTGGCGTTTTAAAAAGCTCTAAATCAAGCGATAGAGTTAAAGACAGTAATAATTTGCCAGTTACTAAAAAACCAGTAACGGCCAACCAGCCTATTGCTAAAAAACCAACTACTAAAAAAATACCTACTAAAAAAACGATTGCCAAAAAATCAACAGTCATTAAGTCATCAGTTGCTAAAAAAACTGTAGCTGAAAAAAAGTCAACAGCCACTAAATCGTCAACCGTTAAAAAACCAACTACTAAAAAATCAGTTGCTAAGCAAACTGCGGTTATTAAAAAATAAGAGTTTAAAGGAGTAATTTATGGCACATAAAAAAGCGGGTAGTTCATCCAGAAATGGCAGAGATTCTAATGCTCAAAGACTTGGTGTTAAAAGATTTGCTGGTCAAAAAGTTTCAGCTGGCGAAATAGTTGTGCGACAAAGAGGCACTAAATTTCATCCGGGTAGGAATGTTGGTATAGGAAAAGACGATACTCTATTTGCTTTAAAAACTGGACAAGTAGCTTTTACTAATCGTAAAGATAGATCAACAGTAGATATAGTTATATAGTTCAAATTTGTAGTGTAGAGTCCGCACAAAAGGATCTTTTGACAAGTTAATTTATTTTAAAAATGGTACAAGCTCTTTATAATCGTTTAACCACAGAGGAGCTTTTGGCTAAAGAAAAAACCCGTTATCAAAAGAAGTTAGAGGATTACGGGTTCGGGTATGGGTTTTTTGAAAAATATAAAAGATTTTCTCGTATTCCGGTGATAATAATTTGTTTAATAACATTAATATCTTATGCTTTGCCAATTATTTTTTGGGATATGCCAGCAAATTATGATTTTGCTTTTTTGATAATTTTTAATATAACATGGATTTTTTTAGCTATAGATTATTTTATAAGGTTGATTTTAGCTAAAAAGAAAGGTCAGTTTATTGTTAAAAACATTTTAGATTTAATTGCTATAGCTATTCCGCAAGTTCGTCCTTTAAGATTAATTAGACTTTTAACTTTATTTACTTTGTTTAGAAAATCAGTTAAAGTTAATCAGTTAAACGAATTAATTCTTTACACAATTTATTCTTTTGGTTTAATCACTGTAATTGGGGGTTTGGCTTTAACAGACTGCGAACATGATGCCCCAAATACAACAATTCATAACGCTTGGGATGGTTTATATTTGGCAATTCAATCTATCACTTTAGCTGGTTCAGGCACTCATAGTCCTGCGACTTATCAAGGTCAAATTATATCTTCTATATTAATGATTATAGGGGTTATTTTATTAGGTGTTAGTGCTAGAATAGGCGTGGCATTTTTTATGCGTAAAACTAGGCGAGATAATATAGAATATACTTTATCACATGCTGAGGCTATTAAAACAATGGATCAATATCGTCAATTAAAGAAAAATATAAATAAAGCTTTGGACGATGAAGATATTGAATCGTGACCAGGATATTGGATAGTAAATACCGCCAAATAAGCCTTAGTTAATTTTTGACGTAATTGCCGCTGCTGATACTTAAATAATCTTCTAATGGCTTGTCGCTTTTAAAAACTTCTGTGGCTAAAGCTTGTCCTAAATATCTTAGATGCCAAGGTTCGCCTTTATAACCAGTTATGTTTTGCCATTGATCTCGATAGCGAATAATAAAACCGAAATTATGAGCATTTTGTGCTACCCAATCATTATAATAATCATAAGTTTTGTCATCGCCTCTATACAAAGTTTCGTCAGTGACTCTTAAATCAAAAGCCAATCCAGTTTGATGCTCAGAGTAGCCAGGTCGGGCGGAAAAATCGTCAGCAAATTGTTTGCCGTTTTCAGCCATATATTCATCATAAACCCCCATTTGATATTCATAATTTCTAAAACCGCTATAATCGGAAACTAGATGTGAAGCATATTTGTCGTTAGATTTTTGACCGGCTTCAATTAATTCTTTTAAATGTGCAGCAGCTTCAGGATTTTCACCAGGATTATAATCTTTTGGTAGAGGATGTTTTTTATCAGCAATTATCACGCCATTTATAGAGAAGGGTTGTTTTATGGTTTCAGGAGTTTCAGGAGTTTCACCTAAAAATTGGGGTTTGTCTTTAATATATTGGTTATGACCAGATTCAATATTATTAATTTGATTTTGTAGGTGGTAAATTTCTTGATAACTATTATAATTTAAAAAAGCTAAAAGGCCAGTAGCAATTACTAGAATTAATGCCAGACCGATAAATAGGAGTTTTTTAATTTTCATATAATAATATTATCACTTTTTATTGCTATATTTAAAGTATGTATATAAAATCTAAACCGTTCATTATAGGTTACAGAATCGTAATTAGCTTACTGTGTGCTGCTGGTATAATTTTAAATTATTTTCAATATTCTAATAATGTTTTTAACTTATTATCTTATTTTACTATTTTGAGTAATATATTTGTGTTAATTTATATAATTTGGGCATTATATAACACAATTAATAAAGGTGTGGAATTTGAAGAAAAATTGTTTATTAAAGGGGCTGTATTATTATATATTATGATAACTTTTTTGATTTTCTTTTTAGTTTTAAGGCCAACTATGGTTGATAGTAGTGATATTAAATATTTATCCTCGCCGGCTAATGCTTTAGCTCATTATGTTACGCCATGGTTGTTTTTCTTTGATTATTTACTTTTTTCCAGAAAGGGTTTATGGCATAAATTATATCCAATTAAGTGGATGGCTTTTCCATTAATTTATTTTGCTTTTTGTATAATTAGGGCACAGTTTTTATTTTTTGATAGCGGTTTGCGTTATCCATATTTTTTTATGGATTTTAATTCTCAGCCTCTATCACAAGTTTTAACTAATGTTGTAGTTATGATTATTGAATTTATAGTTTTGGGCTATGTATTTTACGCCCTTGATTATTTTTTAGGCAAATTTACTAAGCGATAGATATAATAAAAAATATAAATACACTAAAAAGCATAGACATAATAAAAAATAAACTATAGAAAATTAAAATAAAGTTAAATTAGAAAAAAAATTTAATTAATTAGTAAAAAAGTTATTTTATAGCTAATAAATAAAACTGCTATAATTTAAATATGCCTTTTTTAGAAATAATCACCATTGTAACTGTTTTATCAGCGGTTGTTATTTCGGCTATAATTGGTTTTTTGTGTTTTCGAACAGCTTTAGCCCTTTTGAAAGACCCTCAAGAAGAAGCCTTACGAAAAATTAAGCCCTTCGGACTTTTTCAGAAACCTCGCCAAACACAATCCAGAAAAGCTAAGTAATAGTGGTTTTCACAATTCCAGAAAGCTTATCTAAAAAACTTTATCCTGTTAGTTGGCTTTTAGGTGCTTGGCAAGGCAAAGGTGTTTTAGCCGAAGATTCAAAAGATTATAAGGAATTTGATATAGCTATGGATTTTAGTGACAATAAGCAGAATTTAAAATATAATGCTAAAATTATTTATCAAACAAAAACTTTTTTATCTGAAAAAGGTTTTTTAGAAGTTTTAGGCTCTTTAGATAATAGAGATATTTTACCAGATGAATTAAAAACTGATAAAACAACGCCGTTTTGGAAATTAACTTGGAAACTTAATAATAGTCATAATTATAAAACTAATTATTTAGGTTGGGTTAGTAATGGTCGTATGGAGTTTAATTCTGAATCAATTCTGAATTCAAATAAACTTACAGATGTTTTAGCATCTAAAAGAATGATAGGTTACATAAAGGGCGATCTATATTATGCTTGGGATTTAGCCACCAAACCAAAAATACAAACAACGGATAAAACTAAATTGAAAAGTTATATTAGTGCCGTTTTAAATAAAAAAGATTAAATTAGTCTATAATGTATTTAGACATAAAAATGTGATTTTTATCGCAAAAAGGAATAATTAAATACAGCAAATGAAATGTTGAACCAAAAGGAGAAAAAATGACTAAAAAGTTTGTTTATAAGTTTTCAGAGGGTAATGCTAGTATGCGTAATTTATTGGGGGGTAAAGGAGCTAATTTAGCTGAAATGACAGTTTTAGAACTGCCGGTCCCTAGAGGTTTCACTGTTACTACTGAAGCCTGTACAAAATATTATGATGATGAAAAAACTATAGATCCAGACATAAAATCTGAAATATTTAATAATTTAAAAGATCTGGAAAAAACCACTAAAAAAACTCTTGGTTCAGTTGAAAACCCGTTGTTAGTTTCTGTTAGATCTGGTGCTAGGGCTTCTATGCCGGGCATGATGGATACTATTTTAAATCTAGGTTTAAATGATGAAGTTGTTAAATCATTTGCCAAATTAACTAATAATCCTCGATTTGCTTATGATTCTTATCGTCGTTTTATTCAGATGTTTTCAGATGTGGTGGTGGAATTAGATAAGGCTAGGTTTGAAGAAATTATTGATCAAATGAAAGAGTCAAGAAAAATTAAATTAGATACTGAATTTACAGCTGAAGATTTGCAGGAAATGATTAAAAAGTTTAAAGCTTTTTTTAAAGAAATTAAAGGTTATGATTTTCCACAAGACCCTAAAGAGCAGTTAATTCAAGCTGTGGAAGCAGTTTTTAGATCGTGGGATAATCCTAGAGCTAATGTTTATCGCAAAATGAATGAAATACCTTATTCTTGGGGCACTGCAGTTAATGTTCAAGAGATGGTTTTTGGTAATATGGGTGATGATTCTGGTACAGGTGTGGCTTTTACTAGAAGTCCATCGACGGGTGAGGACAAATTATTTGGCGAGTTTTTAATAAATGCTCAAGGCGAGGATGTGGTGGCGGGCATTCGTACACCTATGCATATTGATAAATTAGCTGAAGTTATGCCGGCTGTTTATAAAGAGTTTACCAATATCGCTCAAAGACTAGAAAAGCACTACCACGATATGCAAGATATGGAGTTTACTATTGAAAAAGGTAAACTTTTTATGTTACAAACTCGTAATGGTAAAAGAACAGCCAATGCGGCTTTGAGAATTGCTGTGGAGATGGTTAAAGAAAATATGATAACTCAAAAACAAGCTTTATTATCAATTGATCCTAAACAGCTTGACAGTCTTTTACATCCGCGATTTGACGATGCTAAGATTGCTAATATAAAACCTTTAGGTTCTGGCTTGCCAGCTTCTCCAGGTGCTGCCACAGGTCAGGTGGTATTTAATGCTAATGATGCTGTGAAGTGGAAAGAGGCTGGTAAAAAAATTATTTTAGTGCGGTTAGAAACTTCACCAGAGGATATTGAAGGTATGAACGCTGCTCAAGGTATTTTAACTGTTAGAGGCGGTATGACATCTCATGCGGCTGTGGTGGCTAGAGGTATGGGTGTTTGTTGCGTGGCCGGAGCAGGTGAAATAAAAATGGATGAAGTTGGTAAAAACTTTGAGCTAGGTGGCCTAAATATTAAAGAGGGTGATTGGATTTCACTAGATGGTTCCACAGGTAATATTTACAAAGATAAGTTGCCGACTCAAAAAGCCAGTTTATCTGGTGATTTAGCTAAAGTTATGCGTTGGGCTGATAATTATAGAGAGTTATCAGTTCGAGCCAATGCTGAAACTGTGCCAGATGCTCGTCAGGCTTTAGAGTTTGGGGCTGAGGGTATAGGACTTTGCCGCACAGAACATATGTTTTTTGGAGCAGATCGTATTAAAACTATGCGTGAAATGATTATTGCCTCAAGTCTTGAGGAAAGGCAAATAGCTTTGGATAAATTATTACCTTTACAAAGAGGCGATTTTGAAGAGTTGTTTACTATTATGGAGGGTAGAAGTGTCACAATTAGACTTCTAGATCCGCCATTACATGAGTTTTTGCCTCATGATAAAGAGGGCATGGAGATTTTGGCTGGTGATTTAAAAATGCCTTATAAAGATGTGGCAGATAGAATTAGTTCCCTAAAAGAAATTAATCCAATGATGGGCTTCAGGGGTTGTCGTTTGTCGGTCAAATATCCTGAAATTACTCGTATGCAGATAAGGGCTATTATTGAAGCGGCTTTAAATCTACAAGCTAAAAAAATAACAGTTGTGCCTGAAATTATGATTCCTTTAATTGGTTCTAAAAAAGAGCTAGATTATGTTAAAGACTTAGTTATTACGCAGGCTAACGAAACTATTATGGAACGCAAAACTAAACTAAATTATTTTGTTGGTTCTATGATAGAAATACCTAAAGCTTGTGTAATTGCAGACGAATTAGCTGAACAAGCTGAGTTTTTTTCGTTTGGTACAAACGATTTAACCCAATTAGGTTTTGGTTTTTCGCGTGATGATGCTGCTATGTTTTTAGAGTCATATTATGATAAAAAAATATTTGAATCAGATCCATTTGAAAAATTAGATCAAGAAGGTATTGGTCCTTTAGTACAAATGGCAGTTGATAAAGCTAAGCAGACTAAAAAAGATATTAAGTTAGGTATATGCGGTGAACACGGCGGTGATCCATCATCAATTGAGTTTTTTCACTTAGCTGGTTTGGACTATGTGTCCTGTTCGCCTTTTCGTGTGCCAGTGGCTCGTTTGGCTGCTGCTCAGAGTGCTTTAAGAAATCCGCGAAATAAATTTGTGGAAAGTTTAATTGAAGCTGGAAATATTTAAAGTTTTTTAGTTTAAAAGTTGGTTGAAAGGATAATTTTTTATTGCGAAAAATAGTTAGTGCTATATCTTTAATAGCGGTTGTTATAATTGTCTATTTAGCACGCTATCAACTATTAGAAGCATTTTATCTATTTTGGCGAGTTAATATTTGGTGGTTAATTTGTCTTTTACCGTTGCAACTTTTAGTTTATTATTCTATGAGTGAAACAGGTATAAGTTATTTAGAACAAAATCGGCAAATAAAACCAATTTCATGGTGGACAAAAATTAAAATTGCTTTAGAATTAAACTTTGTTAATCATATTTTACCTTCTGGCGGAGCGTCGGGTATAGGTTATGGTATATGGCGTTTAAAAACTGTTGGTGTGGAAAAAACACATAGTACGCTAGCTCAAATGATTAGATTAGTGGCTGGTTATGTGGCTTATGTGCCAGTTTTAATAATATGTGTTATTCTCTCAATAGTTAGTGAATCAAACCATTATATTTTGGAAACAATCGCTACAATAATTGTGGTTTTTTCTTTGGTTGGACTAATTTGGTTAGGTTTTATGTTAACTAAAAGAGATAGATTAACCATTATGGCAACAAATATTGTTAGATTTGTTAATTTATTTATTCGTCACATAACTTTTAAAAAAGTTAATCAGGCAATTTCTGAGATTAAATGGATTAAAACACTAGAGATTTTTGCTGATGATTATAATAAACTTTTTTCTGAAAAACAGTTACTTTTAAAACCGCTTATGTGGGGTCTATTTTGGATTATGGGCGATACTTTAATGTTTGAAATAACCTTTTTAGCCCTAGGACAGCCTATTGATTTAACAGCTATTTTTTTGGCTTATGGTTTTGCTGGTGTTAGTGGTTTTGTTTTTATGACACCAGGCGGAGCTGGAGCCTATGAAACAGCTTTTGTGTTTATTTTAGTTTGGTGCGGAATACAAGCTCCTTTAGCTACCACAGGTGTTATTTTAACCCGTACAATTTTAATGTTTTGCACTTTAGCCACAGGAGCTTATTTTTATCATAAAGCTTTACGCAAAGCCTAATTTTTTAGCTTCTGTCTAATGGTTTAAGGCCGTTGTGATAGAATTAAAGTATGATTAAAAACTTCCCTTTATATAGAGTAGTTTTTCCAACAAAAAGTCGCATTGAATCAACTATTGATTGTATTCCTATTTATATAGAAAGTGAAATTAGTAAAGTAAGTAAATATGCTAAATATATAAAATCACGAACTCAAATTGAAATACCGCGGGGCGAAAATATTAGTTTTTGTTCCTATTTTAACGCTTTTCCAGCATCATATTGGAAAAATAATACTAGTTTGGAAACAGTAACTTTAATTATGGAAGTTAAGGGTTTAGTTAATATTAGGATTTTAGCTACTGATGAATTTAATAATAAAAAAATTATATCTGATCATAAAAAGGTATCTGAAGCATTTGAAATATCTATACCTTTAGATAATTTTGAAGCTGGTGGTTGGATTTGGTTTGAAATTGAAACTTTGACCAAAACTAATTTAGATAATATAATTTGGGCAGGTAATATACCAGATAATTTTGGTTTGGCTAAAGCTTCTATTGGTATTACTACTTTGAATAAACAGGAGTATTGTTTAGCGCAATTAAAAAATTTGTTTGAAAATATTAATGAATTAGATAATATAAATAAAATCTATTTTGTGGATCAAGGTTCCAAGGATTTGGTTGATTATAAAGGAATTAAAGACATATTGGTCAAGTTTAACAAAAAAGTAGAAATCATAAAGCAGTCTAATTTTGGAGGTTCAGGCGGTTTTTCTAGAGGTATGTTTGAAATAGTTAAAGCTGATAATTCTAAATATGCCATCTTGTTAGATGATGATACTTTTTTGGAAACAGAATCTTTACAAAGAATTATTAATTTTGCTAATTTATGTCAAAGTCCAACAATTGTTGGTGGTCATATGTTTGCTATGAATGAGTCATCAACTATTCACGCTTTTGCAGAGGGTGTGAGGAGAGATGTTTTCAAATGGGGGCCTGTGGCAGGTACTGGTGAAGCCCATAACTTAGCTATGCCACAAAACTTTTTGAGCAATTCAGAGTGGATGCATAAATATTATAGTGTTGATTATAACGGTTGGTGGATGTGTTTAATTCCTGTGGAGGTAATTAAAGAAATTGGTTTAGCTGTGCCAATGTTTATAAAATGGGACGATTCAGAATTTGGTTTAAGAGCAGCAGATTTTGGTTATAAAACAGTTTCTTTGCCAGGTTGTGCGGTTTGGCACGAATCTTGGGTTGGTAAAGATGATACTATTGATTGGACAGCTTTTTATCACTGGCGTAACCGTTTTATAGTGGCTTTATTTTATTTAGGTCAAAAACAGGCTGGTAAATTTTTAATTAATACATATATTTGGTCAATAACTCAGGCTGCAACTATGCGATATTCTGTGCCAGCCCAATATGTGGAAGCTATGGAGTTTTTGTATAATAATCCAGAAAATATGATTGACGATTTAGCTGACCGAAAGTTAGCTATTGAAAAAATTAGAGCTCAATATATTGATACCGATTTAAAAGATTTAGCCAAATTTAATACACCAAGGTATAAAACTAATAATTCTCAGTTCAATGTTGGTAATATAACAAAAATTTCTAGTTTATTTTTTGGTTTATGTCACCAATTATTGCCAATTAAAAAAAGTTTAGATAATAAAGCAGATTATTATATACCTCAAAGGCGAGCTTATTGGTGGCGGTTACCAAATTTGGATTCAGCTATTGTGGCATCAAATATATCAGGCAAAGCCTCTTTATTTATAAGAGATAGAAAGCAGTTTTTTGATTTTGTATTGAAATTAACTAAACTACATTTTCGTATTTATAAAGATTGGGGTAAATTGCATAAAAAATATATGAATGCTAGGTTGACTATGTCATCTTTTGATAGATGGTCTAAACTTTTTGACAAAACTAAGTCTAAAAAAATATTGGTTAATAAAAGAAATAACCCGTAATTTAAAATGTCTAATAAGGTTGATAAATTGAGAGCGGGATTTTATCAGCCTGGTCGGTCTAAAGGTTTATTAGATTTATTTAAGCATTCCTATCTTTTATCACTTTTGCGGAAAAAAGAAGTTAAAGTTCGGTATCGTGGTTCTTTTTTGGGTCTTATTTGGACATATATAAAACCTTTGACCACTTTCTTTATTTATTATTATTTTGTTGGTCGTATTATGGGGGCTGATAGAGCTAATGAACACTACGCTATTTATCTTTTTTCTGGTTTAATTTCTATACAATTTTTTAATGAAACTTTTAGAAATTGCACTAAATCAATTCGCGATAATGCAGCTTTGGTTAGAAAAATATATTTGCCAAGAGAACTTTTTCCAATCGCTACTTGGCGAGTAGCTATAACTCATTTTTATCCCCAGTTATTTATTTTATTAGTAGCTTCAATTATTCAGGGATGGTATCCTGGATTTTTACATATTTTGGCAGTGCTTTTAGGTTTTATTTTGCTGTCTGGTTTGGCTATTGGTGCGGGTATGCTTTTTGCGGCTATGAATGTTTTTTATAGAGATGCGGAAAACTTAGTGGAATTAATTACCATGATTACTACCTGGTTTTCGCCTATATTATATAAATGGAGTATGATTGAACAACATATGCCACTTTGGTTATTCAAGGTTTATATGTGTAATCCTTTAACTTGTGCAGCAGAATTATTTCATTATGCTTTTTGGTGGCCAACAAATATTGATTTTACTAATTATGGTTTATCTTTACCGCCGCATTTTGGCTTTGATATTTGCATTTCAATAATAATTGTTATTTTAATGATGGTTATAGGACAATTAGCTTTTAGGAAATTTGAGGGTCGCTTCGCTCAAGAGTTATAGTGTTATGAGTTATTTATGAATAATAAATCTTTAAAAAATGGTAATAATAAAATAGATGCTAAAAACGCGGTAATTAAAATAGCCAATGTTGACAAATGGTTTAGGCTACATCATAATTATTCTTTGAAAGATGCTTTTGTTAATTTATTTACTCATAAAAAAAGAGATAAAAGTTTATTTCATGCTTTATCAAATATTAATTTTAATATAAACTCAGGTGAAGCAATTGGTTTAGTGGGAATAAACGGATCAGGTAAATCAACTCTTTTAAAATGTATTTCTGGAGTCATTAAACCGGATAAAGGTAAAGTTTCAATTAAAGGTAGAATTGCTGGGTTAATTGAGGTTGGAGCAGGGTTTCATCCGGATTTAACCGGTAGAGAAAATATTTTTTTAAATGGAGCAATTTTGGGTATGACCAAAGAACAGATTATTCAAAAATTTGACGATATTGTAGAGTTTAGTGAAATACCACAATTTATTGATTCTGAGGTGAGGTTTTATTCATCGGGTATGTTTTTGAGATTGGCTTTTGCGGTAGCTATTCATTCAGATCCAGACATTTTTTTAATTGATGAGATTTTAGCTGTTGGTGATGCGAAGTTTAGAGAAAAGTGTTTAAATAGAATTAGTGAACTTTCTAAACAGGGCAAAACTATGGTGATTGTATCTCACGCAGAGCAACAAATCCGCCAACTTTGTCAGAGAGCGGTTTGGATAAATAAAGGTAAGGTTCAAATGGATGGGCCTGCTAATGAGGTACTTGATGCTATGAATAAGTTTACAGGTCTTAAAAAATAAATATGGTGAAGTCTAATAAAGTTTTTCAAGGCGATAATTTATCAGTTTTAAAATCTATCAAAAATAACTCAATTGATTTGATTTATGTGGATCCGCCGTTTAACACAGGAGTTATTCAAACTCGTAAGTTAAAAAAAGTTAAAAAAAGTGATAAAGGTACAATTACTGGGTTTAAAGGTCACACTTATGAACTTGAGGATGCTGGCTCATATTCATATTCTGATTCTTATTATAATTTTTTAGATTTTTTAAAACCCAGACTAGTTGAAGCTAAAAGAGTTTTAGCAAAAGGTGGAACTTTATATGTTCATTTAGATTTTCGTGAAGTTCATTATGTTAAGGTTTTTTTAGACACTTTATTTGGTCGTGAGAATTTTTTAAATGAAATTATTTGGGCTTATGATTATGGTGGTAAGGCAAAAACTAAATGGCCGACTAAACATGATACTATTTTAGTTTATGTTAAAGATATTAAAAATTATTATTTTTCTAGTGAGACTGTTGATAGAGAGCCTTATATGGCTCCAGGATTGGTCACTAAGGAAAAAGCCCAAAGAGGTAAATTACCCACAGATGTTTGGTGGCATACTATTGTTCCTCCAACAGGTAAAGAAAAAACTGGCTATCCTACTCAAAAACCTTTAGGTATTTTAAAGCGCATTATTGTAGCATCCTCTAGACCCCAAGATACTGTTTTAGATTTTTTTGCTGGTTCAGGTACTACTGGTGAAGCAGCAGCCACTTTGGATAGGCATTTTATTTTAGTGGATGAAAACCCTGAAGCTGTTTTAGTAATTCGTAAAAGATTTGCTGCTAGGATGCCGCAAATCCCTATAGAATATATTGAGACTTAATTTAGAAAGCTAAGAGTGGTAAAAGAAATATTCCATATTGGTCTAGATTTTATAAGAAAAGTTATTTTTAAAATTAGATTTTTACGAATAGGTTGTCGTGTATTGGTTGGGTTTTGTCATAAAGTTAAAATCTTAAAGCCAAAAGTTTCGATAATTATAGCAGCCTATAATATAGAAGCATATATAGCTGAGTGTTTACAGTCTTTTGCTGATCAATATTTTATTAATTTAGAAATAATTGTTATAGATGATGGTTCCACAGATTTGACAGCCAAAATAATTCATCAATATAAAAAAAAAGACCCTCGGGTGCGGTTTTTTAAACAAGCGAATCAGGGTTTATCACAAGTTAGAAACAATGGTCTAAAATATGCTATTGGCGATTTTATATGTTTTGTAGATGGCGATGATAAAATGGAACGAAGCGCTATAAGTGACGCTGTTAATTCTTTACAGAAAACGCACTCTGATTTTTCGGTGTCATATTATGTTAGAGAAATTGGCGGTAAGGTTGAACAATCTCCTAAAAAAGTTATATTGCCAGGTTATTGGATACAAGATATTCATAATAAATATCGGCCTAAAACTTCAATTATTAAGTTCCCTAAATTAATGCAGAATACCACGGCTTGGGGTAAAGTTTTTAGAAAAGATTTTATTTTAAAAAATAATTTATCTTTTATGCCTAATATGTTATATGAAGATCAACCATATTTAGCTAAAGCTTATGCTTTAGCAACTAATGGTGTAGATATTTTAGATAAGGTTCATTATTTTTGGCGTTCAGTATCAACTTCGATTTCTAATCAAAGAGCCACAAATCGTGACATTGAAGCTAGAATTAAGGCTATAAAAATTTCTTTAGATATTTATAAACAATATACTAATAAACAAGTTTATCAAAATCGCTTAGTGCAATATTTATCTCATGATTTTTTAGCTTCTCTAGGTGAATTGCCTTTAGTTAAAAATAAAACTGAGTGGTTAAATATTTTGCGTGAAGCAGTAATTTATTTGATGAATAATTTAGATAAAGAAAATTTAAATAAAATTTCACCTCTTTCTAGAATGATTTATCAGTTAATTATTAATCAGAAATATGGCGAGTTATTTGATTTCTATGATGAAACTTTTTTCAAAGATGATGCTTTATATATAAAAAATAAATCAGGTGTAGCTTATTTAGATATTGCTAAAACTTTTCTTCAGGCAAAAAATGCTTTAACTTTTGGCGATTTTCCAGTATCTGATGATATGGTTCATTTAATTAATAATCTTTATGCCATAAACCCTGCTGAAAGTGACAATAAATATTTTTGTATTTTGGGTTGGGCTTTTTTAACTTGTTTAGACCCAAAACTTTTTTCGTATAATTATTCTTTTATAGTTGACACAAAACCTATAACTTATGAGTTATTTAACTATACGGAGATTTTGCGACATGATATTTCACAAACTATTAATTACTTGTCAACAGGTTTTAAAATTAAAATACCTCGCAATGCTAAAAGATTAATTATTAAGCTTTCAGCAGCTGGTTTTAGTCGCACTTTTTATGTTGATTTAAGATATCCAATTAAATATTTATTAGCTAAATTAGCAGGCAAAATTCAATCACCTATTTTAAAAGGAGATTGGCAAAAATCAGCCTTGTCAATTAATGAATTGGGTTCTTATAATAGAGCTAGGTTTATTAGACAGCATAAAACGAAAGCTTATGGTTCGGTGGTGCCTAAAACAGTTTTATTTAGAACTTATTATGGTGAAAAATGTGTTGATTCGGCTTTGAGTTTACACCAGGATTTATATAATCGAGCCAAAGGGGTTTGGAAATTATATTGGGGCGTAGAGGATTTACAAGTTAAGGTTCCGCCTGGTGGTATTCCAGTGATTGTTGGTTCGGAAAAATGGTTTAGGATTTTATCAACTTGTGAAGTTTTAGTGGAAAATGTTCATCAAGTGGAATATTTTTATAAACAAACAGACCAAAAGATTTTGCAAACTTTTCACGGTTATCCATTTAAACAGATGGGGCATAAAGATTGGCAGCTAAAACAAATGCCAGCTTACAGGTTTTATTCTTTTGATAGACGGGCAGCTCAATGGGATTGGGTTTTAGCACCAGCTCCTTATGCAGAACCATTATATAGAGAAGCTTTTAAATATAAAGGAAATTTTATAGATACAGGGTATCCTAGAAATGATATATTTTTTGATAAATTAAAATGTCAAGCCATAAATAAACAAGTTAGAGCTAAATTAAATATTCCTTTAGATAAAAAAGTTATATTATATGCCCCAACTTATCGTGATTATTTGTCAAAGGATGAGTTTGAGGCTGATATGGTAAAAAATATTTTTAATTATAAAAACTTTATGAATCGTTTAGGTCAAGATTTTGTTTTGTTAATTAGGGGACATATGATGAATGCTAGGTCTAAAATTAGTTTTGAGGAAAATCAGCAAATAAAAGATGTTACACAATGGGATGATATAAATGAGCTAATTATTATATCTGATTTAGCAGTTCTTGATTATTCATCCATCAGATTTGATTATGCTCAAACGCGTAAGCCGATGATATTTTTTGTGCCAGATTTAGATAGATATAAGAATAGCCGGACTTTTTTATTGCCTTATGGTAAAACTGCACCTGGTCCCAAAGTTTATACTGAATCCCAATTAATTAAAGCTATTTTATCGGCGGATAGTTGGCACAAAAAATATCAAAAACCATATAGAGAATTTTTAAATCAATTCACACCAAATGAAGACGGACACGCTACTCAAAGAGTTAATAAAATAGTTTTTGGTGTTTAGACTAAATTAAATTTTTAATAGAGTTTATTTAAAATCAAAAATAATTTGCCAACCTATTTAAAAATAGCCTGTCTATTTAAAAATGGCATTATTAGTTCTTTGGCAGAAATTTTTATCATGCCATAAAAAAGACTCCTTATATCGCGATGTATATTTATGATTAATTTGTCCATTATTTTTTATAAGCTTTATTATTTCATGGCTAGTTTTAGCAACTGTGGTGGTAATAGGGCCTAAACCATTATTTTTATATGTCCAAAAAGGTTGTTCGTATTTTTGATTGATAAAAAAAGTTTTATTGTCAAATTGACTATAAATTATAGAAGCTCCTGTATAAGCAAAATCGTAAAAAATACTAGAATAATCGGTTACAAATATATTAGTTTGGTTAATTATTTTAGAAAAATTATAAGGCGGTTTAGGCAGAATAACCCTTTTAGAATAAGAGGAAAAATCTTTAATTTGTCTAGTTAAACTGGGGTGAATTATAAATTGTAATTGATAATCTGATTTGTCTAATTGCTGAAGCAATTTTTTATCGTTTAAAAGAGAATTATAGAATTTAAAAAATTCAGTGCTTTTGAAACCGCTATAATAGGCTCTTTGTCCGTTAATATATTTATCGGGTAATAAAAACTTTCGCCAAGTTGGCATAATTGTAATTAATTTTTGTTTACTTTCTAAATTGTAGTTTAAATAATCATATCGTGGTTGTCCTGTTAAAATAATTTCATTATCGAAAAAATGATAATCTAAATCTTTTAGAGATTTAGCCTCTTTGTTATTACTTGCTATAAAAGAATAAAAATTTTGCTTTTCTTTATTTATAGATTTGGACATATCATCTTTTATGGTGCCGTGCTGCAAAAATATATATTCTAAATTAACTAGTCCAAAATATAGTCTTACGTCCATTTTTGTAAAAAAGTTTGGTTTAGCTGGATTAAGATATTTACCAAATGGCTGATAAATCCATTCGTCAAACGAGGATGAAATAATTTTTTGACAATTAAAAAATTTGAAGAAGTGTTTTATAGAAAAAGGTTCTATAATTTTAAAACCAGTATTTTTTAATCGTTGTCCTTCCAGGCTTTGTTTTCTAATAAGAAAATTTAACTTGAGTTTTCTTTGTGAATTTTTATCTAAATATTTGTATAAAGCTTCGCCATTATCAGAAGCGTGATTTAACCTATCAGATAATAAAATGACTGGTTGACTTATGGTGCGGTAAAGTCTAATTGCCGTTCTAAATATAAAACATATAAAAGTATCTTTTAGAGTATATTCTTTTTTAATATTGCATAAAAATCTAATTTCTCGAATTAAAACATTTAGTTTTTTTTGCCGTTTGATAGTTATTTGATAATCGTTATGATTAAAAACAAATCCGTTCTGTTGTTTATAGCAATGTGGTAGGCGGGAAAGTAAGGATTGATAGGTATAGTCAATTTTTAATTTTTTACCATTTTTTATAATACTAAAATTGATTAAATTGCTTATAGTAAATTCTAAATAATAACCCCAAAAAACTGTTTTAGTATTATCATTATTATTTTGTAAATCATGTCTTAAATATTTTTTATATTTGGTAACTTTTTGATTAACTAAAAATTGAATATCGTCTGATTTATTTTTAAGTTGGCAATTATGAATGTAAACTTGGATGGTTTTTTTATCTTTTTTAAATTGAATTATATCAACATAAAAAGTTTTATCAACATTCATAATATTATTTTATCATCGTCAATTTTTTTGTGAGACATATATATAATCGCCGTGTATAATATAATTATGAGTTTGACGAAAACTTTAAGTATATTGTTTAAAGAAAGAAAAAGCAATCAGTTTTTAACTAGTATGAGACCTAATCTAGGTAAGTTTTTGACGATTATAACGGTTGTTTGGCTAGTAGTTTTAATAGTAGTTTATATTTTGAGAAATATGGGTTTGCCTTTAGACATATTTGTTAGAATTTGTTTATGTGGTGTTTTTGTGGGTTTATTTTTGTGCTTTTGGGAAAAAGCCTCTCGTTATAGTAGGCAGAAAACTAATAAATCAAATGAAAATAGTTAGCACTGACGGTTCGTCATTATCAAATCCGGGATCTATCGGCTGGGCATGGGCTGATAGAAATGGCAATTTTGGTGTTGGCGGAAACTTCAAAGGAACGAACCAAATAGCTGAATTAAGTGCTTTATTAGAAGCTTTACGCAGTTTTAGAAACACCAAGGATTTATTAATTGAATCAGATTCTCAATATGCCATAAATTGTGCTTCAATATGGCTTAAAAAATGGCGGATTAACGGTTGGAAGGGTTCCAACAAAAAGCAAATATCTAATATTAATTTAATTCAAGCTATTAATTTAGAAATGCTGGCTCGTCAAGATAGGGTTGAATTTAAATGGGTTAAAGGGCATTCGGGGGATGAATATAATGAAAAAGTTGATAAATTGGCTAATCAAGCAGCTAGGAAATGGCAGGCTGGTGAGTCATTTGGCACTATGCCACCTGAGGCTTATAATGATATAAATAAAAATAATAATCAAAATAACCTATTTAATCAAAGTTCTTTATTTTAAATTTAAGTTTTATTTTGTTAAAAAAATGTGTATTTTTTAGCGATAAATCCGGCGAGATTTTTTATCTGGCGTGCCTGCTAAACGGTGATAATAGGTGTTTAAAAAATCTCGCCAATTTTTAGCAGATCTTAATTGTTTTTGTAATTTATCAAATACACTTTGCCAATTTTCTTGCCAGAGTTTAAGTTCTAAATTAGATAGTTTTTGATTTTGTATTTTTTTCCAATTAACAATATATTTTTTCACGGTTTCAACACCTTCAAAGTGAGTATCATAGATATGTTGAATTACCGTTTTGCCCGATTTTAAAAGTTTTTTAAACGGCACAAAGTGAAAAAAGGCTAGCAGTTCTTCAGGACATTTATCAATATCAGTATATTTTTTGGCCACAACTGGCAAATATTGTTCTGTATAACCTGTGCCTGATTTGGTTCTATCTATACCAAAGCCATCACGATTAGGGAATTGATATATTCCCCAGCGGTCATATTCGTAGCCTTCAGGAAAAGGGTCGTAATGATAACCTGGGTTACACATAGCAGATGGTGTGCCCAAAGGAGCTGTATAGTTACGATATGTTTGGCGGCTGGTAAGTAGAATATTATAAATAGTTTGTTTAGCCAAATTGTTTAATTCGGGAAACGATAATTCAATCCATTCTTTGGCAATTTGTTTGGCTGTAAGAGAATTATCCCAAGCCATTCTACCATAGGCGTATAAATTAGCTTGAGCTAGTTTATGTCCTGTCCAGTTAGCATCTGTACCAACATTTCCTACAGCTGATATTCCTGAATTTGTAGCGACAGGCGATGTTTCAGGTATTATTTTAGACAATTTATTTTCACCATCTGCTAGAGTTTTATAGATTTCTTGCCAAATAGGAGCTAAATAGCAAATATGTTGTTGTTGACCAGTATATTCTTGTGTTATTTGAAACTCCATAATTTTATTAGTTTTAGTTAGTCGACTAAAAAGGGGTGATATAGGCTCATTTATTTGGAAATCAGCTGGCCCATATTTTATTTGTAATGCTACATTACTATCAAATTGTCCATCTAAAGGGAAAAAGTTTTCAAAAGCCGATTTCATTCTGTCAACTTTATATTCACCAGCTGCTCGCCAATCTTGATAGTGATTATAAACAAAACATCGCCATATAACAAGTCCTTTATATTTTTTAATAGCTTTGGCCAAAACATTAGCTCCATCAGCGTGATTTCTGTTATATTGATATGGACCAGGTTCGCCCTCAGCATCGGCTTTAACTAAAAATCCACCAAAATTAGGAACTGCTTTATATATTTGGTTAGCAGTTTTTTCCCAAAAATTAATCACTTTTGGATTAAGTGGATCGCTGGTTTCTAGACCTCCAACAATTTTGGGTGCCGCAAAGTTTATAGAAATAAAAGTTTTAATATTATGCTGAGCAAAAATATCGGTGATTATTTTTATATTATCTAGATTATTGTTTTTATTTGTTATGAAAAACCTAGCATTCTCACGAACATTGACATTATTTATAGAAATTGCATTTATTCTTATACTTTGTAAAAGTTCGGCATACTGTTTTATAAGTTTCCAATCTTTGCGAAATTTGTTGCCGTCAAAAAAAATGCTTCTGCCAGCATAACCTCGTTCCACAGTGCCGTTAAAATTGTCCCAATGGTCTATCATACGAATTGTTTGATCGGGTTTGTTTTTCCAAGAAATGTTGTTTAATCTTATATCTTTATTATTTTGTTTAATATTTTGCCAATTTGGGTAGTCTTTTTTTAACCAACATAAATCGCGTTGACCCGTAGCAGATAAAACTGGCACTTTTTTAATAACATTTTTTTCTTGATAGGTTTCGTCCATCCAAGGACTTAAAGGTGGTTGCATAGCCATAATTTTTTTACTCCCCTGTCCAAACATATTTGTCATAATCTAAACCAGTTAATTGCTCAACAATATTCTTAGTATTGGGATTGACTTTTTCTTTGGCGGTTTGAATAGCTTGTTCATTTGTACCAGCTTGCCTTAACCTTTTAATTTCGGAAATTAGAATATTATGTGTGTGTAGATTCAATTTAAATGTGGCGGCGTTCCAAAGTGCCCAAATAAGTAAACCGCCCACAAAGAAAACCATTAACATAGTAATGCCAAATCCAGCTGATTGAAATTGTTGTTGTAATTGCAAATCGTTTACCACAGAATTGTAAGCATCTTGAATTGATACGCCTTTATGGTCAGTGGCAAATTTGGAAATTTTATCAGCTGTTTGAGAAACTGTTTGATTATATCCAGCTATTGACATAACTATGCCTATTAAAATATTAAAAACAGCATTAGTAAACTTTCTTACAAAAGTCATGGCTCCGGCAAAAATACCGGCTCTTTTATCTCGAGAAATTATTTCATCTATATCAGCCATCATAGGAAATACTACCCAAGGTATGCCCCCCATAATTTGTCTACCAATTGTGAAAACACAATGCCCCACAACGACTAATAGCCAAATTAGTTGAGCACTTAAATCGTTGCGTAGAAAATAAGTTATGCCATAGGTTGTGCAGGCTAAAAGAATTATGCCAAATCCGAAAATATATAAAACTCTAGGGCCAATTCTAGGTTGGTTTAAAAGCCATGCCCCTATAGGCGAATAGACAAATGTCATAATTAATAAAGGTATTGCTAAAATAATACCAGCTTGGGCAGGGTCTATGGTTAGAGTTGGTAAAAAAGAAACTGAGGCAAAAATTACAAAAATAGTTGTGTAAGAGTCAATTACACCAAAAGTGGAAAAATATAGAACTAGGTGTTTTCGAAAAGTTTTTATTCTTAGAGTTAATCCTAAATTAGCAAAGTTTTTAGCAATTATTATAAAAGGGGATTGAGCGGTTTGTCTTTTGGCTTGTAGATTTGCCAAAATTATATCTCGTTTGGCTTTTGAGGTATGTATAGGATCCCAAGATGATATAAAAACAAAGAAGGTAAATAAAATGCCCATAATTCCCCAACATAAAGCTGTGGCGAATAAAGCCCAGGGGCTAACTTTCATACCTTCTGGGGCTGGTAAAATTTGCATAAAAATGGATGGTACTAAAGCTATTAAAGGTTGTGCTAAACCTGCGGACCACATTCTAACAGTACCCATTTTATTTCTTTGAGTGAAGCTTTCTGTCATTTCTGCTGGCAAAGTTTCCCAAGGAATTAAAATTAGATCTAAACAAAAATCGAAAACCACCATGGCTATAAGATAGTAAAGCCATGACCAGCTGGCTGTTAAAGGAATCCACATGAGCACAAAAGCACAAGATGTTGGTATAGTAAATATTAGAAAAAACCGTCTGCGACCAAATTTTCGTCCTATGGCAAAATGATAAAAATTGTCAGAAATAACGGCCACTATAGGCGCCCAAATCATATCTATAAAAAGTCTGACACTTATTAAAACTGCGGCAATTCCAGGATTTAAACCGCCAAATGTGGTTAAAAAATATAGCAACCAAGATCCTATAAGTCCGCCACTACCTGAATTAAACATATCCCAGACTCCCACGCCTAGGGCTCTATGGATTCCAACCTCCCCTTTAGTTTTATCAGTTTTGATACTAAAAAAAGTTCTAAAAAAATTGCTATTTGGCATAAGATTTAACCCTTCATCTTTAAATTTAATTTCAAGTGTTTCGGTGTTACTATTCTAGAATAATTATACACTAAAAAGTTTTAAATTTAATTATTTTGGCTAGTTTTCAGCCTTAAAAGTATTAGAATATTCAAAAGGCGTTAATTGAATTGTTTCATTATAGGCTAGCTTACGGGCTAAACGAGATAATCTATATGCAATAAGATATTTATTTTGTGGGTGTAAATCGTTATATTCTCCAATGTCCTGAGATAAAATCATACCAGTATTTTCTATTTCTAAAGCTTTTGTTTGTTGATCTCTTATACTGTTCCAATTTTCGTTATAAGTATAAATTTGATAGGGTAATTGCACATAAATAAATGGTAGTTGTTGAGCTGTTTTATTTAATTTCTCACGCCAGCTATAGATTAATCTAGTAAATTTCTTATAATAATTATTTGGTGAAATAGCATCAGATTCACCTTGATAAAATATAATACCTTTTATGTTAAAATTTGCTAATGGCGAAAACATCCCATTGTATAGGCTTGTAGCCATATATGTTAAAAAAGTCTGCTTGGGTTTAGGGGGTAAAATAGTACCTCTTTTATATTTCCATTTCCCATCTAAGCAAAAAGCTTGATTATCAGTTGATAAAAAATAGGGTTTCCCAGGGGTAAATTCAGCTAAACCATAGTGGTTTATAAGCCGAATAGTTATAACACATTTACCAGTTTTTGAAAATCTAATTTTATAATTTCTAGGTGGGTATCGGTAAGAAGTTGTGCCAATTAATTTGCCGTTAAAATAAACATAATCCTCATCAATTATAGTGCCTAAAAATAAATAGGCCTCTTTATTTTGCAGTTTCTGGGGAATTATAATAGTTTTTCTAAACCATATAGATCCAGTTTTGGCAAGGGACTTATTAAAAGGTTGGGTTAAATTTCGTTTATGCCATTTGCTATCGTTATAGGTTAATTTATACCAAGTTTGCTTTAAGCCTTTATCACTAGAATTTAATTGATGATAATATTCCAATTCGGCGGCTGATTCTGACTTTATAATAGTTTTTATGGCGTCGGGATTTTTATAATGTTCAGCTTCCTTTTTTAAAGCTGGCATATCTAAGATAGCTTTTTTGGGTAGCCATGCTGCAATTGGTGTTCCGCCAATAGCACAAACTATTATTCCTATAGGTATATTAAATTTACAATTTAATTCTTTGGCAAAAAAATAAGATACGGCTGATATTTGTTTAATAGTTTGTGGTTGAATGTCTAGCCATTTAACATTTTTTTGTAAATTATTATCAAAATCGTTTTGTTCTGTCTGAAAATTATAATTTTCTGGAATAGTAAATATACGAATATTGGGGTTATTAGCTTTTTCAACTTCATCGGGAAACATATATTTAGTTCTTTCCATAGTTAATTGCATATTCGATTGACCGCCAGCCAACCAAATATCACCAATTAAAATATTATGCAAAGTTATTTGGTTGGAAGTAGATTTAACAATTAAAGAATTATTTGATTTGGAAACTTTTAATTTAGCAAATTTTATTAGCCAGAATCCTTTTTTATTAACAGCGGTTTTATAGGTTTTATTTTGAAATATAATTTCGATTTTTTCATTGGGTTTTCCTGTGCCATAAATCTTGGTTTCTTTGCCTTGTTGCAGAACCATATTTGATTGAAAAAGTTTATGCAGTTTCATATTTGAAATTAGTAAACTTGGCCTGTTTGTCAAAACCAGTTAAATCAATACAGGCGAGTCCTGTAAAGGTTCCTGTGAAAAAACCTCCATAATTTTGTGAAATATAATCGTCGCTTAATTTTAAACTGTCAAAAATTAAATTAATAGCTTTCCAAGTTTTTCCTAAATCAAAGGAATACGAAAAATCATAAGTATTATAATTTACGGTCATTTTCAGACCAATTTTATTTATCTTTTTAGGCACAATAATGGCTTTATTATTTGGCGATAGCCAGCTGGCTTGTTGACCGTTATCTGTGGTGACAATTTCTAAAATCTTTTTTCCAGTTTGCGAATTAGAAATTGATTCTAAGTTATTTTCCGTGTTAGTTATGCAAAAAAAAGTCCAATTTTTTGTATTGTAATAAGCGGTTAATCCAGCTTGTTGTTGGTAAGTGCTTGGTGAAAAATCTACAAATACGCTTGTAGTAAATTGCCGATCTTGCCAACGCCTTAATATGTGTGATTGTGTGAAAAGCGATGTTAAAGATTGTTTACCAAATAGTTTTAATTCGCCAAAATCTAAGTTTGTAGAGTTTGTGGTTTCTTGGGATTTTTCTTTATAGACTCCTAGTTGATTTGTGAAAGGTATTCGTAAAGTTTGCCAATGGAGTGGTAAAGCATATTTTGAATGTTTACCGTTATTAAAATTGTCGAAATAAATTTTTTGATTATTGAGTGTTTGATTATGATTTGTGGTTTCTGTTTTATCTGTTAAATTTGGAGCATCAATTTTTTTAGCTCCTTGCTGTCCACCCTTTATATAAGGCCAGTTGTTTTTATTCCATAGAACCCTTTGGATAGCTGTTTCTCTGCCTAGGGGGCAAAAACCTCTAGGCATAGTGGTAGACTGAGTTTTGTATTTAAGGGGTCGACTAGCTAAGTGTATGAAATAGAAATCATCTTTGGTAATATCGAAAAAATTATTATTAATTGGTTGATTAATTCCTATTAAAGAGCCATGCCCGCATTTTTGTAGATAATTATTCGGGTAATTATAGGCCGATAAAAATACTTTATCATTAGTAAATCCTGGAGCGGTTTCAAAAAGACTATTTAAGCTTTTGGATCTAGCCACCACTTCTTGATGCGTGTAGGTTGTGCCACCTTGGGCACAGAATAAATAATAGTAAAAATTAGTCTTCGTTTTGATTTTATATAGATGCGGCCCCTCAACTAATTTTGCCTCTGTGCCTTTATAGATTATTTTTGACTTTTCAGGCAAAAGTTTTTTCTCCTTGACAGAAAACTCAGTACATTGAATCCCAGCGAATTGTGTTTTATATTCGCGGGAATCCCAATACACATTAAGTAAATATTTTTTGCCATCTGTATTGTGAAAAAGCGAGGCGTCAAACCCTGAACAGTTTAATTTTATTGGATTTGACCAAGGTCCAAAGATGGATTTAGCGGTGGTTAAATAATTTGTGCAATCTTTAAAACAGCCCTCTGTAACTTTAACATCGGCGTAAACTAGCCAATATAAACCATCAGAATATGATAAATCGGGTGCCCAAACGCCTGCAGAATCTGGGTTGCCTCGCATATCTAAAAATTGTAAAGTGTTGAGCGGACGGGTAATTAATTTCCAATTTATTAAATCATATGATTTATGAATTTGAACTCCAGGAAAATATTCAAATGTGGAACAAGCTATATAAAAAACCGTTCTGCCATTTTCATCCAAACCTTTTATAATGCTAGGATCAGGATTAAAACCTTTTAGAACAGGATTTATTATTTTTACCTTTGACACTTTTAATTCTAGCAAATTTATTTTTTGTTTTGAAATCTACTGTATACTAAAAATTAAATATGTTAAGTAATAATATTCAAAGTGAATATGGAAATAATAGTTCTAATGACAAAATAATTGATAAAGATTTATTACAAAATGGTGATACTCGAAATGTGGTTGATAAATATCGTTTTTGGACAAATCAAGCTATAAAAACTGATATGGCAAAAACAGCTCGGCCTTTTGAAATTGCTGTGGAAAATTTGCAAAGAGATTTTAATGTTGGTTCAATTATTAGGTCAGCTAACGCTTTTGGCACAAGGCGATTTCATTTAGTTGGTCGAAGAAGCGTTAATCGTCGCGGGGCTATGGTGACAGACAAATATATTGATATGAATTATTTTGTTAAAGTTAGTGATTTGGACAAATATGCTAAAAGTAATAATATGACAATTGTGGGTATAGATATTTTAGTTGGATTATCTAAATCTTTAGAAAATTATATTTTTCCGCCTAATCCAATTTTATTTTTCGGTTCGGAATCTCAAGGTCTGTCAAAACCTGCTCAAAAAATATGCCA